>NZ_QKRU01000040.1:0-67739 GCF_003234055.1 Pseudomonas sp. 57B-090624 | reverse complement strand
GTGTTCAGCACCTGACATGAACTCTAACGCCAAGAATGCAGGCTGTCAACAGCAATCTACGAAATTAAAATTGAAATGTAGATGCTGACCTACAACACCGAATCAACAGCCTTTTCCGAATACCCGGTTTTTTTGATGGCTTGGAGTCGGCAGGAAGAGACCGCTTATTCAATTGCCGATCGACCGGGAAACTGTAGATTCCCAACCGTGACAGTGCGAACTAATTGTTGCTTATAAGGTTCGCGGAATAAGTGGCGGGTAACAGTTAACACGCGCGCGCAAGTAATCCGTAACTGATGAGGCTGATGATTAATATCAATGAAATTAATAGTTTGCGATTGGGCGTGGCGCGTATTCTGGCGGCGATGAATACCTCAGGGCGTGGCTCCAGTTGGTTGTCGGAGTGGCGCCTTGCTCCAGTTCATCATCCTTTGGTTTATTGGCCGCTTCTCTTGAAGCGGCTTTTTTTTGGCCGCGATTTATAGGCGCGAGAAGAGGATTACTGCACTCGCCAAGTTGCACTGTTGGAGTATCGGGCAATGGGTTCATTATCGGTTCGAGCGAAACGCGTGCAATGCAGCTGACATATATAAGTCTGGGCAGTTGATTGCTCATTCACTTCAGCCCTATGCGTCATGGCGCCGCACAAGCTAACCGGACGGGCAGGTTTTTCGCCACCTGGCGGGCAGGGTGGGTCGACTCCCCGGAGAGCCGGTCCGGCGCTCCACAAACCTCGTACAAGAGCCTGGCAGAGGCCTCGCCGGGCTGATGCCCCATCATCGATACGGCGAATGGCCAGGAGGCCCCTTGCAGTATCGGGCAAGGCGGGGAGCGCTCTGGAATGCACCTTTCGAGGCGTTCGACGATTGGCAGGAATGGGCAAGCACGGCGGAGAAGTCGGCTACCGGACAGGCCCCGGCGACGCTTAATCTTCGCTCCTGGCCTGATTCCGGGTCCCATCGCATTGATCGCAACCTCCGCTGATCTACCCTTTCCAGCCTGACCGGATGGAGACACCCATGGATTACCGCAACCTGGGGCGCAGCGCCCTCAAAGTCTCGCCCCTGTGCCTGGGCACCATGATGTTCGGCGGCGAGACCGACGAAGCCACCTCCCGGCGCATCATCGACAAGGCCTTCGAGCAGGGCGTCAACTTCATCGACACGGCGGACGTCTACAACACCGGCCGCTCCGAGGAGATCGTCGGGCGCGCCATCGCCGCGCGACGCGACGACTGGGTGCTGGCCACCAAGTTCGGCTTCCCGTTCGGCGAGCGCCCCAACCAGCAGGGCCTGTCGCGCAAGTGGATCTTCCAGTCGGTGGAGGCCAGCCTCAGGCGCCTGGGCACCGACTGCATCGACCTGCTCTATATCCACCGTGCCTTCGCCGGCGAGCCGCTGGACGAAGCCGTGCGCGCCATCGGTGAGCTGATCGCCCAGGGCAAGGTGCGCTACTACGGCGTTTCCAACTTCCGTGGCTGGCGCATCGCCGAGGTGGCGCGCCTGGCCGATGCCCTCGGCGTCGACCGGCCCATGGCCAGCCAGCCGCTGTACAACATCGTCGACCGCACCGCCGAGGTGGAGCAGCTGCCCGCCGCCGGGCATTACGGCCTGGGCGTGGTCTCCTACAGCCCGCTGGCCCGTGGCGTGCTCACCGGCAAGTACCCGGTGGATGCACCGCCGCCCGCCGACACCCGTGCCGGCCGCGGCGACAAGCGCATCCAGCAGACCGAATGGCGCCCCGAGTCGCTGCACATCGCCCGCACCCTGGCCGAACACGCCGCCAGCCGGGGCACCACCCCGGTCGCCTTCGCCCTGGCCTGGGTGCTGCACAACCGCCTGCTCGCCTCGACCATCGCCGGCCCGCGCACCGAAGCGCAGTGGGACGCCTACCTGGGCGCCCTCGACCTGCAGCTCGGCCCGGACGACGAGCGCCTGGTGGACAGCCTGGTGGCCACCGGGCACGCCTCGACCCCCGGCTATTCCGATCCCGCCTATCCCATCGAAGGCCGACGCGTCGGCTGATCCCCAACCCCTGGAGTACTGCTCATGTTCACAATCGGTTATGCCGCGCAGACCGCCGCTGCACCGCTCGCACCCTTCAAGTTCGAGCGCCGCGAACTGCGCCCCAACGACGTGGCGATGGAAATCCTCTACTGCGGCGTCTGCCACTCCGACCTGCACCAGGCGCGCAACGACTGGGGCTTCAGCCTGTACCCCATCGTGCCCGGCCACGAGATCATCGGCCGGGTGATCGAGGTCGGCCCGGCGGTGACGCGCTACAAGGTCGGCGACAACGTGGCAGTGGGCTGCATGGTGGATTCCTGCATGCAGTGCGACCAGTGCCGCAAGGGCGAGGAGCAGCTGTGCCGCGAGCGCAACACCCAGACCTACAACAGCCGTGACCGCATCACCCGGGAAGTCACTTTCGGCGGTTACTCCAAGCACCTGGTGGTGCGCGAGGAGTTCGTCCTGCGCGTGCCGGAAGGCCTCGACCTGGCCAAGGCGGCGCCGCTGCTGTGCGCCGGCATCACCAGCTACTCGCCGCTGCGCACCTGGAACGTCGGCCCCGGCAGCCGCGTGGGCGTGATCGGCCTCGGCGGCCTCGGCCACATGGCGGTCAAGCTCGCCGTCGGCCTGGGTGCCGAAGTCACCGTGCTCAGCCGCAGCGCCGACAAGGCCGACGACGCCAAGGCCCTGGGCGCCGACCGCCTGCTGGTGTCCACTGACAAGAAGGCCATGAGCGCCGCGCAGTCCAGCTTCGACCTGATCATCGACACCGTGCCCTCGCGCCACGACGTCTCGCCCTACATGGCACTGCTGGATATCGACGGCACCCTGGTGATAGTCGGGCAGATCGGCCCCATCGACGAACAGCTGACCATCCCCTTCGTCCTCGGTCGCCGCCGCCTCGCCGGCTCGCCCATCGGCGGCATCGCCGAGACCCAGGAGATGCTCGACTTCTGCGCCCGCAAGAACATCCTCCCGGACTGCGAAATGATCCGCATGGACCAGATCAACGAAGCCTTCGAGCGCATGGAGAAATCCGATGTGCGCTACCGCTTCGTGATCGACATGGCCTCGCTGTCCGAGGCGGGTTGATCGACGCAGGCGCCTGAGCCGCAAGACCCAGGCACAGAAAAATGCCCGGCCATCGCACAAGCGGTGGCCGGGCATTTTCATGGGTGCAGTGGCTCCGCTGGTGGATGAAAAAGGCGTCATCCACCCTGCGCAAGGCCAACCCATGCAGCGCGGTCCCATCTGCGGCACCTGTTGGGTGGATGGCGCTCTTCCCATCCACCGAGCGGTCTCGATGCCTGCACCTTTGTCCCGGGAAGAAACCAGCCCTCAGTGCTGCACACCCGCCCGCTTGAGCAACTGCTTGCAACGCTCGGACAGGTGCACCACGCGCAGGTGCTTGCCGGCCTTGGCGTAGCGCTCGCGCAGGGTCATCAGCGCGGCGATGGCCGAGTAGTCGACGAAGCTCAGGTGGCGGCAGTCCAGGGTCACCTGGGCCGGGTCGCCCGCCGGGTCGAACCGATTGAGGAAGGGCGTGGTGGAGGCGAAGAACAGCGTGCCGTGGACCTGGTAGCGCTTGCTGCCGTCGGCCTCCAGGTGACTGTCGGCGTACAGCTCGCGGGCATGCTGCCAGGCGAAGTTGATGGCGGCGACGACGATGCCCAGCATCACCGCCATGGCCAGGTCGGTGAGCACGGTGATCACGGTCACCGCGATGATCACCAGCATGTCGTTGACCGGCACCTTGTGCAGCACCCGCAGCGAGGCCCAGGCGAAGGTCTGCTGCGATACCACGAACATCACGCCCACCAGCGCGGCCAGCGGGATGCGCTCGATCAGCGGCGAGAGGAACAGCACGAAGAGCAGGATCATGCCGCCGGCCACCACCCCGGAAAGCCGGCCACGGCCGCCGGAGCCGAGGTTGATCGCCGTCTGGCCGATCATCGCGCAGCCGCCCATGCCGCCGAACAGGCCCGAGGCCATGTTGGCCGCGCCCAGGGCCACGCATTCGCGGTCCGGGTAGCCCCGGCTCTCGGTGATCTCGTCGGTGAGGTTGAGGGTCAATAGGGTTTCCAGCAGGCCGACCATCGCCATCAGCAGCGCATAGGGCGCGATGATGCGCAGCGTTTCCAGGTTCCACGGCACCTCGGGCAGCGAGAACGTCGGCAGGCCGCCGGCGATGTGCGCCATGTCGCCGAGGGTACGCGTCGACAGGCCCGTGAAGTGGGCCAGCAGGCCGATGCCGAGGATCGCCGCCAGGGCCGGCGGTAGGGCGCGGGTCAGGCGCGGCAGCAGGTAGACGATGGCCATGGTCAGCGCCACCAGGCCGAGCATGGTCGCCAGCGGCCTGCCCGACAGCCAGGCCTCGCCCGTCTTGAAATGCTCCAGCTGGGCCAGCGCGATGACGATCGCCAGGCCGTTGACGAAGCCCAGCATCACCGGGTGCGGCACCATGCGCACCAGCTTGCCCAGGCGCAGCAACCCGAAGGCCATCATGATCACTCCGCCCAGCAGCACCGTGGCCAGCAGGTACTGCACGCCGTGCTGCACCACCAGCGCGACGATCACCACGGCCATGGAGCCGGCGGCCCCGGACACCATGCCCGGGCGGCCGCCGAACAGCGCCGTCAGGGTGCAGATGATGATCGCGCCATACAGGCCCATCAGCGGGTTGAGGTGCGCCACCAGGGCGAAGGCGATGCACTCGGGCACCAGGGCGAACGAAGTCGTCAGGCCGGCCAGGACGTCGGCGCGGATACGGGCTGGTTTCATGGGCTACCGGGGGAGGGCGGGACAGGAGCAGGGCGGCGGATTCTACGGAAACTCCCGCGCCCGGACCAGTTGCCCGGTCGGTTGGCCCAGCCCGGCCCCGGCACGGTGCCAACCGGTGTGTAGGGTGGATGGCGTTTTTTCATCCACCAGGGGAGTGGCATGGAACCCCGGAGCCGGGGCAGCCCTGCGGACTGCTTGGCGACTGAAGTCGCTCCTACACGTCGCCCCGACAGGTGGGGGCTGCCGTTGGGGGAGGGCCTCACGCCTCCACGGGGCGCGCGGTGGGCGCCTGGGCGAACAGCGACTGGCCGAGGCGGCGCGCCGCCTGCAGGTAGTCGGTCGGGTCGCGGCTTTCCGACTCCAGCAGCAGCGCCGAGCTGGCCACCCGGGCCCCGCAGTAGTCGAAGATGCCGTGGTCGATCTGTGCCTTCATCGCCTCCCGGTAGCCGTGGCGCTCGTAGGTGCCGGCATCGGCGCCGGCGATTCCCACCAGGTGCACGTCCAGGTGCTGCAGCTTCTTCTCGAAGCGCTGGTCGAGGACGAAGTCGAAGGCCCAGCCGTTGCTGAACACGCGGTCGACCCAGCCCTTGAGCAAACCGGGCATCGACCACCAGTACACCGGGTAGACCAGCACCAGGGCGTCGGCACCGTCGATGCGTGCCTGCTCGGCGAGCACATCCGCCGGCGGCGTCGCCTGGTGGCGGTGCACGGCGTGGTCGGCGGGGTTGAAGCGGGGGTCGAAACCTTCGCGGAACAGGTCGGCGATCGCGCTGCCGTTACCCGGCGCGGATTCGGCCACGCCCCGGGCGACCTCGGCGGCGATGGCGTGGGTCAGCGATTCGGGGTCGTGGTGGGCGACGACGATGAGGGCGTGCATCTTGGAACCTCCTGCGGCTCGATTGCGGGGTGGCTGAAAGCGCTTATATACTTTCAGTAAGTTACGATTGGTAAGTTACTTTTGGTAGGTTAATCATGTCAAGCGACGAGCAGGAACGGGATTCCACCGCACAGCCGCGCCGCCGGCTGTCTCGCGAGGAGCGTCAGAAACAGCTCTTGGAAGTGGCCTGGCGCCTGGTGCGGGAGGAGGGCAGCGATGCGCTGACCCTCGGCCGCCTGGCCGAACTGGCGGGCGTCACCAAGCCCGTGGTCTACGACCACTTCGGCACCCGGCAGGGGCTGCTGGCGGTGCTCTACCAGGATTTCGACGCGCGCCAGACCGCGGTCATGGACGCCGCGCTGGACAGCGCCGAGCCGACGCTCGAGGGCATCGCCCGGGTCATCGCCTCGTCCTATGTCGCCTGTGTCCTGCAGCAGGGGCGCGAGATACCCGGCGTCGCCGCCGCCCTGGCCGGCTCGCCGGAGCTGGAGCGGATCAAGCGCGAGTACGAGGTGATCTTCCTCGACAAGTGCCGCGCCGTGCTGACGCCCTACATCGGCCAGGGCACCATCGGCGCCGCCGGGTTGCGCGCGATGCTCGGCGCGGCCGAGGCGCTGTCCCATGCCGCTGCCGCCGAGGAGATCACTCCGGCGCAGGCGGAGGACGAACTCTTCGCCACCCTCATCGGCCTGGTGCAGCGCAGCACGCGTTGACCGCGCCGGGGTCAGCGCCGGCGGCCGGCCAGGGCGATCGCCAGGGCGAAGAGGATCAACCCCAGGGCGACGAGGAAGGTGCCGCGCATGCCGGCGGCGATGGCCTCGGGCGCGGCGCGGCCGATGTCGTCGGTCGCCGTGGCGAAGGCGAACACCGCGCCCAGGGCTGCGGCACCGGTGACCAGCCCCAGGTTGCGCGACAGGTTGAGCAGGCCGGAGACCAGGCCGCGCCGCTGCGCCGGTACCTCGGCCATCACCCGGGTGTTGTTGGCCGCCTGGAACAGTGCGTAGCACGCGGTCAGCCCGGCCAGCGGCAGGATATAGCCCGGCACGCCCAGGCCCGTCGGCAGCAGCGGCAGGGCCAGGGTGGCCAGCGCCATGCCCAGCAGGCCGATGCGCACCATGGGCGCGGCGCCCAGGCGGTCCACCAGGTGCCCGGCGGGTACGCCCATCAACGCCGACACCAGCGGCCCGCAGGCCATCGCCAGCCCCACCTGGGCCGGCGCCAGGTGCAGCGCGCCGGCGAGGTAGAAGGGCCCGACCACCAGCGTCGCCATCAGCACCGCGCTCACCAGTGCCCCCATGGCCAGCCCGGGGCGCAGCACGGGGTCGCGGAACATCGCCAGGTGCAGCAGCGGCGCGTCGGTGCGCCTCTCGACGCGGATGAACAGCGCCAGGCCCAGGCACGCCGCCAGCAGCAAGGCGGCATTGAGCGTGCCGAAGTGGCCGTGGCCCAGTGTCAGCCCCAGGGCATAGGCGGCCAGGGTCAGGGCCAGTAGCAGGGTGCCGGGAAGGTCGAAGCCAGTGGCGCCCGCGGCACCGGCGCGCCCGGCGGGCAGATGGCGCCAGGCGAGGACGAGGGCCAGCAGGCCCAGCGGCAGGCCGATCAGGAACAGGGCCCGCCAACCGAACCCGGCGAGCAGCAGCCCACCGAGCGAAGGGCCCAGCGCGGTGCCGATCGCCGAGAGGGTGCCGAGCAGGCCCATGGCGCTGCCGCTCCTCTGGCGCGGCACGGTCTCGCCGATCAGCGCCATCGCCAGGGTCATCATCGTCGCCGCCCCCAGCCCCTGTAGGACGCGGGCGGCGATCAGCCAGCCGAGCGAAGGTGCCAGGCCGCACAGCACTGATGCGCCCGTGAACAGCAGCAGGCCCGCCAGCAGCAGGCGCCGACGGCCCAGCAGGTCGCCCAGGCGACCCGCGCCGACGCTCAGCGTGGTGATGGCCAGCAGGTAGGCGAGCACCACCCACTGCACGTCCTGGAAAGGCGCGCCGAAGGCCTCGGCCAGGCTCGGCAGGCCGACGTTGGCGATGCTGGTGCCCAGGGAGGCGAGCAGGGTGGCCAGGGCGAGGCTGGCCAGGCCCCATCCAGAGGCGGCGGTCGGTTGGGAGGGGGCGGAGGTGGCGGTGGTGGGTTGCATGGCGCTCTTCCGGTGGAGGGTCGCCAGCAGTCTGGTCGCCTCGCTGGAGTGGCGGAAGACGCAGCATTTGCACTTTATTCATGCAGCGGACGCCCTGTCACGGCGACGGCGTGCTAGTTTTTCCGCCCATGACCCATCCCGATTTCAACCTGCTGATCACCCTGGACGTGCTGCTCGCCGAAGGCAGCGTCGCGCGCGCCGCCAAGCGCCTGCACCTCAGCCCCTCGGCCATGAGCCGGGCCCTGGCGCGGCTGCGCGAAACCCTCGGCGATCCCTTGCTGGTCCGCGCCGGCCGTGGCCTGGTGCCCACGCCCAGGGCGCTGGAGTTGCGCGAGCAGGTCAGCCAGCTGGTGCTCGGCGTCGAGAGCGTGCTGCGCCCGGTGGAGCACCTCGACCTGCAACGCCTGGTGCGCACCTTCACCCTGCGGGTCGGCGACGGTTTCGTGGAGAATTTCGGCCCGGCGCTGATCGGGCGCATCGGCGACGAGGCACCGGGCGTGCGCCTGCGCTTCGTGACCAAGACGGACAAGGACAGCGCGCCCCTGCGCGACGGCAGTGTCGACCTCGATACCGGCGTGGTGGGCGCCGATGCCGGCCCCGAGATCCGCACCCGCGCGTTGTTCCAGGACCGCTTCGTCGGTGTGGTGCGCGAGGGCCATGCGCTGACCCGTGGCGCCATCACCGCCGAGCGCTATGCCGGCGGGCGCCATGTGCTGGTGTCCCGACGCGGCAAGGACCGCGGCCCGGTGGACGAGGCGCTGAAGGCCGCGGGCCTCGCGCGGGACATCGTCACCCTGGTGGGCGGCTTCTCGGCGGCCCTGGCGCTGGCCCGCGCATCCGATCTCATCGCCACCGTGCCGGAGCGCCACAGCGGCAGCCTGCGGGCCGGCTTGTTCAGCTTCCCGTTGCCGCTGGACGTCGCGCCTATCCAGGTCTCGATGCTCTGGCACCCGAGGATGGACGCCGACCCGGCGCATCGCTGGCTGCGGGCCTGTGTCAGGGCAGTGTGCGCGGCGTGAGCAGGGCTCAGCGCAGGGGGTAAACCTGGCGGCTGCCGTCGGCGTTGTGCACCGTCAGCACCGGCGCGCATTCGGCGTGCCGCTGCGACGGCGCGTTCGCCGTGCGGCGGGCCTTGGCGGAATGCTTGCGCAATTTCTGCAGCGCGGCGCAGGCCATCACCTCGCAGTAGGCGCGGGCCAGGGGGCCGCTTCCGGGTCTTGAGAGCCGCCGGCCGCTGAACTGGCGGGCGCTGTCCTCAAGGCCCTGCAGGGCCACGGCGCAGAGCAGGCGCTCGACGTGGCCGGGGATGCGCCGCCGGTGCACCGGGTTGACCCCGAGCAGGTCCAGCAGGCGCTGCTTGCCCAGGTCGTCCAGCACCTGCGCCTCACTGGCGACCAGCAGGCTGCCGGTCGAGCGCAACAGGGCCTGGTAGGTGGCCAGCTGCTCATGCTGCGCGGCTTCGAGTTCCTTGAGGAGGGTGCGGGTGAAGGGCAGGTGCTGGCGCATCTTGCGGCGCCGGCTCCAGAGTTCGCGTTGCCGTTGCTCGTGCTGCTGCGTGGCCTTCCTCAGCGCCATGCGCATCGCCGCCAGCCGGTTCGCCCAGCTGCGCGAGGGGTCGTTGGCGATCGCCAGGAGTTGCCCAAGATATCCAGCTACCACGCTTCGGTTCTCCGTCCGTGCACATCCATCCCCGAGTCGGGCGCCGTCTGCCGGCCCGCTCCAGGCGCAAGACACCACGATCCACGCTCCTGGCTCAAGTCATTTATTGGCACCGCGTCAATTGTGGCGGGCGGCCAGGCAGCGGTCGCTCAGGCGCGCGGGCCGATATGGCGGCGCAAGGCGGCCTGGGCGATCAGTGCCTCGGCTTTCCCTGAGCCCTCCTTGAGCGCCGAGGCCGCGATGCCACGGGCGGAGGCGAGCAAGTGCTCGCGCTCCATTCCCGCTTCCTCTGCGGCGGCCAGCGTGGCCTCCAGGGCGATCCACAGGGCGTCCTGCAGGGCTGTCGTACGCATTGGGTTCATGTCTCGTTCCTCAGGGCCTGGCCACGATAGTGAGCGTCCGCCCATCCTTGAAGGTGATCACGCCCTCCAGGCTGCGGCCATTGGGCAGGCTGATACGCAGTTCCTCGGCATCGCCCAGGTCCAGGTCGCAGGTGACGCTGAAGGTGCCAGGGCTGGTTTCGTCGAGTACCACCGTCGCGCTGCGCAGGGTCGGTGTACCCGTT
The DNA here is from genome assembly GCF_003234055.1 of Pseudomonas sp. 57B-090624. Lineage (NCBI taxonomy): Bacteria > Pseudomonadati > Pseudomonadota > Gammaproteobacteria > Pseudomonadales > Pseudomonadaceae > Pseudomonas > Pseudomonas sp. 57B-090624. The sequence continues at coordinate 57,717 of NZ_QKRU01000040.1, read as the reverse complement.
GAGCCGGCCTGGCCGGAGGCGTAGACGAATGTGGCCGGGCCTTCGTAGTGCGTGTGCATGGATGAGGTCCTCCAGGGGGGATGCTGGAGTGACTGCCGCCGATCCGGCTGAGTTCAGGTAGCAGGATGATCGGTGCGGCGCGGCAGCGCCGGCCAGCCGATTGCCGGAACAACAAGCGGGCGTGGCGGCTCCACCGAAGACACCACCCGGCAACCCCGTGGAGCCAACCATGAACGACCTGCCCCGCAACACCGACGACCGCTGCGTCGAATCCAGCCCCAGCCCCGACCGTGAGCCGCCCACCCGCGAGCGCGAAGGCATACCCGCCGAGCTGCACCCGGACTGGCAGGCACCGCGCGACCCTTCCAGCGAAGACCGGCCGGCCACCACCGACGCCCCGGACAGCCCGCCACGCTGAGCGGGCACGCGTGACCGACCCGTGACCACCACGAAGAAAGGAGGGCAGCCATGGCCAGCCACATCGTGCATTTCACCGCGCCGATCAACTCCACCACCAGCGGCCAGCTCATCGAGCGCTGCACCCAGGCCGTGCAGCAGGGCGCCGACGAACTGGTGATCAAGATCGCCACCATGGGCGGTGAATGCAGCTACGGATTTTCCCTGTACAACTTCCTCATCTCGCTGCCCATCCCCGTGCGCACCCACAACCTGGGCACGGTGGAGTCTATGGGCAACATCATCTTCCTCGCCGGCGAGCGACGCAGTGCGTGCCAGCACAGCAAGTTCCTCTTCCACCCCTTCCACTGGAACCTCAACGGCTCGGTGGACCACGCGCGGATGTCGGAATACGCCATGAGCCTGGACTACGACCTGCACCTCTATGCGCGCATCGTCGCCGAGCGCACGCCCATGGCGGCCGAGCCGCTGGACATCCTCGACTACCTCAGGGCCGCGCCGCGCATCCTCGATGCCGAAGCCGCGCTGGCCACCGGGATGATCCACGAGATCGACTGCCTGGGCATGGCGGCGGACGCGGTGAGCTCGTCGATCCATTCCTGAGTCGCGTCGTGCCCGGGCCCGTCGGGTTGCACCCGCTCCACGGTCGGCTGCACCGCATTGTGCAGGGGCGACCTCGGTCGCCAGGCAGCCCGCCCAGCCCCCGAAAAGAGCTTGAACCGCTTCGCCGCACGCGCGTCAGTCATTAGGAGAGGCGCCGGCACGGACCGGCCTCCGCAACCGATGAGGACACGACCATGAATGCAATCGAACTGCTCAAGCAGGATCACGTCACCGTTAAAGCCCTTCTCGAACGCCTCGGCAGCACCACCGAGCGCGGGGTCAAGACCCGCACCGAGCTGCTGCAGAAGATCGAGATCGAGTTGCTGGTCCACACCACCATCGAAGAGCAGATCTTCTACCCCGCCTACAAGGCCGCCGGGGGCAAGGACGAAGCCGTGATGTCGGCCGAGGCCAAGGAGGAACACCGCACCGTGGACTCCCTGGTGCTGCCGGACCTCAAGCAGACCTCGCCGTCCTCCGTGGAATTCGCCGGCCGCGCCAAGGTGCTCAAGGAGCTGCTGGAGCACCACATCGAGGAAGAGGAGAAGGAGATGTTTCCCCAGGCCGCCAAGCTGCTGGGCAAGCAGAAGCTCGCCGAACTGGGCGCGGAGATGGAGGCCCTGAAGAAGTCCATGAAGCAGGACCTGCAAGGCAAGGCCGCCTGACCCGGGGCCGGGCCCGGACCTGCTCCGGGCCCGGCTGAATGCCCGTGCGAGCGCAGTGGCCACGCCTCACCCCTTCCTGCGCCGTTCATCCCGAAACCCTGAACACCCAGCCCGTTCCTCTTTCGGACCTATGAATGCCCACACGCTTCGGAGGTCCACCATGCGCGCACTCACCTATCACGGCAGCCATGACGTTCGCGTCGACAACGTCCCCGACCCCATCATCCAGGAGCCGGACGACATCATCCTGCGGGTCACCGCCACCGCCATCTGCGGATCGGATCTGCACCTCTATCGCGGCAAGATCCCCCAGGTGAAACACGGCGACGTGTTCGGCCACGAATTCATGGGCGTGGTGGAGGAGGTGGGCCCGGCGGTCACCGCTGTGAGCCGGGGCGACCGGGTGATCGTGCCCTTCGTCATCGCCTGCGGCAGCTGCTTCTTCTGCGAGATGAACCTGCACGCCGCCTGCGAGACCACCAACCCCGGGCGCGGCGCCATCCTCAACAAGAAGCAGATTCCTTCCGGGGCTGCGCTGTTCGGCTACAGCCACCTCTACGGTGGCCTCCCGGGCGGCCAGGCGGAATTGGTGCGGGTGCCCAAGGCCAACACCGGCCCCTTCCGCATCCCCGATGCCCTGGACGACGAACAGGTGCTGTTCCTCACCGACATCCTCCCCACCGGCTACCAGGCGGTGATCAATGCGAGCGTGGGGCGGGGCAGCCGCGTGGCCATCTACGGCGCCGGGCCGGTGGGGCTGATGGCCGCCGCCTGCGCGCGCATGCTCGGCGCCGAGCAGATCTTCATGGTCGACCAGCACGCCTATCGGCTGGCCTACGCACAGCGCACCTACGGGGTCATCCCGATCAACTTCGACGAAATCGACGACCCGGCCGAGGCCATCATCGAACAGACGCCCGGGCACCGCGGCGTGGACGCCGCCATCGACGCCGTGGGCTTCGAAGCCAAGGGCAGCACCACCGAAACCCTACTCACCGCCCTCAAGCTCGAAGCCAGCAGCGGCGTCGCCCTGCGCCAGTGCATCGCCGCCGTACGGCGCGGCGGCACCGTCAGCGTGCCGGGCGTGTATGCCGGCTTCATCCATGGCTTCCTCTTCGGCGACGCCTTCGACAAGGGGCTGACCTTCAAGATGGGGCAGACCCACGTCCACCCGCTGCTTCCCGACCTGCTCGAACACATCCAGAAGGGCGACCTGAATCCCGAGATCATCATCAGCCACCGTCTCAACCTGGCGGATGCAGCCGAGGGCTACCGCCTGTTCGACAAGGCCGAGGACGACTGCCGCAAGGTGATCCTGCGCCCGTGATCCCGAGCCCATCGGTGCTTTCCCGTGGGAGCGGCTGCAGCCGCGAAAGACTGGTCTGCGGCGCCAGGCTGCTTGCCTCCGTCAGCGGTGCTGGATGGGGCTCCGATGGTGGATGGGTGAAGGGTCATCCACCCTACGCATGTGCCCTGGAGAGAGATTCGCAGGGCGGGTGAAACCCGCGTGGCGGGGTGCCGTGGTGTCGGGTTTGACCCGACCTGCAGGCTCGAGACGGCCTATCGCCTGCATGACTGCGGAGTGGCTTTTCGTAGGGGGGACAACGCTCTCTTTGTCCACCAGCGGAGCCCCGGTTGGAGCAGAGGGGGTGGAGGCCACCACCGGCATCCACCCCTACCGCTGCATCAGGGCTTCTTGTGCGTGGCGGCGAGGTCGCGCGCCATCTGCAGGTGGTGCTCCAGCTTGGGCAGGGTCTTGCTGGCGAAGGCGGCGATCTCCTTGTCATCGGAGGCGGCGGCTTCCTTGAACAGCTCGATGGTCTTCTCGTGGGCCACCACCTGGTTGTTGGCATAGGCCTCGTCGAAGTCCTCGCCGTCGCGCAGCTTCAGGATCAGGGCCTTGGCCTTGTTCATCAGCTCGGCCTCGGTCGCCACTTCCAGTTTCTTCTCGCGGGCGATGACCGCCAGTTCGCGGTTCGCCGCGCTGTGGTCGTCGATCATCTGCTGGGCGAAGGTCTTGACGCCGGGCGTGGTGGATTTCTCCAGCGCCAGCTTGCCGCTTTCGATCTCGGCGATGCCGCCCGCGCTGGCTTCGTCGACGAAGTCATCGGCATCGACCGTGTCGGCGGCGAGGAGCGGGGTGCTGAGGGTGGCGCAGAGCAGGGCGGGAAGAGCGAGGCGGTTGAGTCTCATGGCGATCTCCAGGGGTTGAGGGTTACAGGGCTGTAGAAGCGGCGACCCGGCGGAAAGTTGCACTTTCTGGATGAGCGCCACGCGGCCTGCCACCGGACCGATTTCCTGAACCTCTCCAGGGTCTTCGCCCTTCCAAAGCATGACGACACCCGCAAGCAGGAGACCCGCATGGCGATACGCAACCCACGCACGGCGCACCCGGCCCGCAGCCGGCCGCTGCCGCCTCAGGGCAACCCGCCGCTGGCCAAGACCCTGAGCTTCGCCGTGCTGCACTTCACCATCGCCTTCACCGTGGCCTACCTCTTGACCGGCAGCGTGCTGACCGGTGGTCTCATCGCCCTCATCGAGCCGGCATGCAACACCGTGGCCTTCTATTTCCACGAGCGGGTCTGGCAACGCTTCGGCGTGCGCGCGACGCCTCATAAGGGCCACGGCCACGGCAACCTTTCCAGAGACCTGCGGCGCGCCTCGCGCTGACGCCGCGCAACCATCAGGAGACCCACCCCATGCACCTTCAGACCCATAACGTCCACGGCGTCGAACGCGCCCTCTCGGTCGCCGCCGGCGTCATTTCCATCGCCTCGGGCGTCTACCGGGGCGGCGCCCCGGGCGTGATCAAGGCGCTCGGCGGCGCCGCCTTGCTGTTGCGCGGCGTCAGCGGCCATTGCAGCGTCAAGGGCCTGGTGATCGACCCCGAGACCGAGCTCGAATACCTGCGCCAGCGCGTGGCGGCCCTGCGTGCGGCGTTGCCACGCATCGAGGATCACCCGCTGCGCAGCCAGCGCGAGCTGGAGGCCAAGGTGGACAACGCCGTGGAAGAGACCTTCCCCGCGAGCGACCCGATCTCGCCCTGAGTCAGCCCGCGTCGCCGGTCCTGCCGAACAGCGCAGGGCCGGCCTCGCGCATGAATATCTCCACGGTCTTCGGGCCGATTCCCTCGAACGCCAGCAACCGCTGCTCGAACTCGGCCTGGTCGGCACTGCGCTCGAACAGGGCGCCGACCCGGCCGCCGTATTCGTCCTCGAGCCTGTCGCACAGCTTGCGCAGGCGCTCGGCCGTGGAGCGGTCGTAACGCACGTAGCGCGCCTGGCCGAGCATGCGCACCAGCTCAGCATGGCTGCTGCCCCCGAGCGTGCGCGGCGTATCGCGCCCCCTGGCTTGGACTATCACCCGGTAGGCGCGCTCGGCGACGGATTGCTGGATGGGCTTGCCGAACAGGAAAGCGGCGATCAGCCATTTGAACAGCGCGCCTTCCTCGCCCCGGGCGAGCCCCTGGTCCAGGCCGAGCTGGCGGGCGGTGATGGGTTGGGCGGCCAGGGCACACCTCGCTGGAGCCGGTCGGTGGACGTGCCGGAGGCGCGGCGGCCCCTCCGGCACTGGGGCGCTATGACGCGGGTTCTTCCGGCGGCTGCCGCTCGGTGCCGGGCTTCTGGCGGAAGTAGGGTTTGGGGCGCGAGAAGGTCAGGGGTTGCAGGCCCGGGCGGTCGTCCCGGACCAGGCTGATGTCGCGGATCTCCAGCCCGCAGGCGGTGAGCCAGGCCACGGCGGACAGGTTGCCGAGCGGCCTCGGCGGTGCGTCGCCATAGGCGTGTTCCACCACGCAGCGCGCGGCCGTCTTGTGGTTGGGCAGGTGGTTCGAACGAACGGTGACGGACCTCTCCTGACCTTCAGCATCGCGATAGCTGATGAGCCAATCCATATCTCCTCCTGAATGCAGATATCCAACGTGCAGAAACCCATGGAAGGGGGCGGACTGCGCTATAGAGCGGACGATCAGGAGAATGTTGCAGAAAAAATTCGGCTGTCCCGACGATCAGGATCTGGGCTCCGCCGCCTTGGCGAAATCGTGCTCGATGCTGGCGGTGATGCGCTGGATGATCTGAGCGTATTCCTCGCTCTCGACCAACTCGCACAGCTGCATGGCCGCCGCCATGCCGATGGCCACGGAGTATGAAATCTGGCGAGCGGGAAAGGGGCCACCGCGCTGGGATTCGAGGGTGGCCTGGATCGCGTCGTTGAGGCGGGCCTTCATCTCGTCCTTGGTCATGTCGCTCTCCGCTGGCTGGGGAAATCCAAGCATAGACGGCACCGGCCCGGCGGTCGGGCAGCCGGATGGGGGGCACCGCGCAAGATGGCGAGGACGCCTGGCCGGGGTGGGCGAAACCAGCAGCACCAACAGCACTCGCCATCAGCTGGACTCAAGCCCCCGTAGCACGCGGCGCAGACATGGCCCCTTCAGCCGCGAGGGGGCATCCCAGCCCTCGCCGCCTCCCGCCGGCAGCGGGCGTTTCGCGGCTGAAGCCGCTCCTGCGAGGCGCACGCCAGCGACCCTGCGCCGGCGTGGATCAGCCTGGCCGACTGACGGGCGGGAAGCCGGTGCGCTCAGGTGGCTTCCTCGCCAGGCCGCTGGCCGGCCTGGATGCGCCGGTAGATCTCCTCGCGATGCACCGGCACCTCGCGCGGGGCGGAGATCGCCAGCTTCACCGAGAAGCCGCGGATCTCGGTGACGGTGATCACCACATCGCCGCCGATGTGGAATTTCTGCTCCTGCTCGCACGTGATGATGCGCATCTGGCCATCCTCTCGGGGGCTCGGCGGGCCGGTGAAGGGCTGGCGCTCGTTCATCCCCGGGCACCCGGGCCGAAGGCCGGCGCCGCCCGTTCGGGGAGCGCGGTGGGCGAGCCCGCGTGTTCCCCGGAGGCGGGCAGCGGGCGGTGGGTGACGGCGCAGGGCCGTCGCTCCGGCGTCGGCTGCGCGTATCCGTGGGCGGGTTGGGTCGGCAAGGGCATCGGCATCGTCTGGGCTCCATGGTCGGGCAGGGGGCGTCCTGGGGGCGCCGGCTTCAGGTGGCCTTGGTCTTCACTCGGGGTCGCCCGAGCCGTCGTCGCCCTGGATGTCCGGGTCGTCCGGCTGCACCTCGGGCTCGTCCTCGGGCAGCCGCTCCACGGCGGAACCCGGGTCTTCGTTGCCGGGGTCGTTGATCGGGTCGTCGTCATCGTCGTGCATGGTGGGCTCTCCGGGCAGGGTTCAGTCGTGGGCGGGGCGCGTCGCCTCCAGCACCACGGCGGCGATGCGGTCGGCGCGGGCGTAGGCCGGGTTGTCCAGTTCCTCGCCGAACACGTCCGGGTCCATTTCCCGGTAGCGCCAGGTCCAGGCGTGGCCATCGAGCAGCGGCTGGAAGGCCTCACGGAAGGGGTCGGCGCCGCCGAACATCGCCACGCCGGTGTAGAGCAGCAGGGAGCCGCCGGGGGCGAGGCGTTGCAAGGCGGCCTCGATGATCGCCAGGGACAGGCCGGCGCCGTGTTCGCCGCCGCCATGGCGGTAGGCGCGGCCGGCCGGGTCGAGCATGTAGGGCGGGTTGGCGATGATCAGGTCGAGCGGCCCTTCCACCTGCTGCAGCAGGTCGCTGTGGCGCGGGGTCAGGTTGGCCGCGCCGGCGAGCCGTGCATTGACGGCGGTGAAGGCCAGCGCGCGGTCGTTGATGTCCAGGGCCAGCACCTGGGCCTGCGGCCTGGCGAGGGCCGCGAGCACGGCGCCCGGGCCGGCGCCGCAGCCGATGTCGGCGATGCGCCGCAGCGCTCGTGCGTCGCGGGCCAGGTGCTGGTGCAGGGCCTGGGCGAAGCGGTAGGTGTCGGGGCCGAAGAACACCGCGTCGGCGTCCACGGTGGGGTAGCGCGAGTGCACGAAGAGCTGGCCGTCGAGGCTGGACCAGCGGATGCGGCTCGACCAGAGCTCGCCGTGTGCGTCCACGGCGTCGGCCTCGCGCAGCAGGGCGAACACCTCCTCGCCGACCAGCGCCTGGCGGAAGGGGCGGCTCCAGCCGAAGACGTCCTCCAGGGTGCGTGCCTCGGCGTTGCCCGGCCGCGCGTTGACCCGCTGGTGGGAGAGCGGGGTGAGGGTGGTGAAGCGGTAGCCGCGACCGGCCAGCAGGCGGCCCAGGCGCAGCAGCGGGTGGTCGGCCGCGACGTCGAGGTGATCCAGGGGGGCATGCACGGCGTGCTCCTCAGCGGGTCAGGGTGGAGAACAGGCGGGTGGCCAGCAGCCCGGCCGGGGTCCAGTGGCTGGCCGGGCCCAGCAGCTCGATCAGCCGCGCTTCGTGGCGGGTGTCGTCGAGCTGTTGCAGCTCGTCCAGCAGATGGCGCTGCTCCGAGTTCTCCAGGGGTTGCAGCGAGGGCCGTTGGTGCTCCTGGCTGGGCATGTGCGGCTGCCGGTGGCGGCTGCGGAACACGCCGTTGCGCGACAGCGGCGCGCTGCCGGGGCGCTCCCAGCTGCCGGCGATCCAGTCGTGCAGCAACTGCTGCTCGTAGGCGGAGAACACGCCGAACATCGCGGCACGCTCGCCCTGCACCAGTTGCCAGAAGCGGCTTTCGGCCGGGTCCTGGTGGCGGCGTATCCAGCCACGTCGTTGCAGCGCGGCGAGGAAGCCGGCGATGCCTTCGTCGGCGGCCAGCCACTGGTTCACCGTGCGCCCTTCGATGCGGCAATAGTCGGAGTGCACCTGCCCGGCGACCCCGCGCTTGCGTTCGAACATCTCCAGCAGCTCGCGCTCGAGGTCGAAGTCGGCGATCACCGCGCGGGAGCCCTTGCCCAGCTCGTTGAGGCGATAACCGAGGGTGACGCGGCGGTAGAAGTCCTGCGCATCGGCCACCTGCGGGCGGTTGTCCAGCACCGCCTGCACGGCCTTGTGCGCATGGCCCGTGGCGCTGTTGTCGATGGTGACGTGGAGCTGGAAGTAGTAGGGATCGATGTCCAGCTCGTCGAGTTCGAAGGCGCTGATCAACAGGTGCAGCGGCAGCTGTTCGTAGCCGAGGTTGTAGCCGATCACCTCCGGCAGGAACTCTTCCGCCAGCGCCCCGAGCGCCAGCTGGGTGGTGCCCTGCAGGTAGTGCTCGTCGTCCAGCCCGGCGAGGTCGTCGCAGCCCTGGCTGGCCAGCAGGCGGCGGTACAGCAGCACGTGGTTCTGCGCGGCGACGCCATCGCCCAGCTCTTCGAGGAAGGTACGCACCAGGGGCGTGAAACGGGTGTCGCGCCAGTGGCGCAGGGTGCCGTGGAGCCAGGCGCCGTCCACCAGCTTGGTGGGGGCGACGCCGCGAAGGAAATACAGCGCGTGGGAGCGGTCGCCGAAGTAGCGGCGGCCCGCGCCATGGCGGCGCTCCTCCAGGTAGGTGGCGTACTGGTGGGTGACCTCGGCCGCGTTGCGGCGTGACCAGGCCGAGAGCTCGTCGGGCGAGGCCGGCAGGTCGCAGGGCAGGGCAGCCGCCTGGCGCAGTTGCTCCTGCAGGAAGGCACGGGCCTCGTCCAGGCTCTGCGCCGGCCGCTGTAGCAGTTCCTGATACAGGAGCTGGGTGGGGCCGAGCGGGGCCATCGGCAGGGGCACATCGGCCAGCGTGGTGTCGACGGGGCTGAGGACGGACATCGGCAGTATCTCCAGTACGGGCATGACTTCGCGAAGCGGGCGCTTGTGCACCTCTTGGTTGTGAGGGGCGTGCGGCGGAAAAGATTCCGACTTAATTCGCCCGGCGAAACGACTGGAACCGGGCGGGCGCTGCGGGCGTCCTCAAGGAGTGCATAGCTGACGGAGAAAGCTCGATGACCAGCGGTCCGCCCAGTGGTTTCGGGATAGAAGAGGAGTATTTCGTCGTCGACCTGGAGACGCGCGAGCTGGCCCGGGGCCCGCTGCAGCGCTATGTCGAGGCCTGCCGGCAGGCGCTCGGCGCGCAACTGGCCACGGAAATGTTCACCACCCAGATCGAGATCGCCACGCCGGTGCTGCACGGCCTGGAGGAGGCGCGCGGCTGCCTGGCCCGGGCCCGCGCCACCCTCGACGAGCTGGGCCGCCCCCATGGGCTGGGCATCCTCGCGGTCGGCACCCATCCGCTGGGCGGCTGGCGCCAGCAACAGGGCAGCGCCTCGCCCCGCTACCAGGAGCTGTTCGAGGACTATCAACTGGTGGCCAGGCGCAGCCTGCTGTCGGGGCTGCACGTGCACGTGGGCATCGCCCAGGGGCTGGACCGCATCCGTGTGATGAACCGCGTGACGCCCTGGCTGCCGTTGCTGCTGGTGCTCGGCGCCTCCTCGCCGTTCTGGGAGGGGCGTCCCTCCGGGCTGCTCAGCTACCGCCAGGCGGCCTGCGGGGAATGGCCGCGCATGGGCATTCCCGAGCACTTCGAGGACGAGGCCGCCTACGCCGCCTACCGGCGGATGCTGCTGGAGGCCGGGCTGGTTCGCGACGAGGCCGACGTCTGGTGGGCGCTGCGGCCCTCGGCACGCTACCCGACCCTGGAACTGCGCATCGCCGATGCCTGCCCGAGGCTCGATGACGTGCTGTGCATCGCCGGCCTGTTCCGCGCCATGGTGGCCTTCGCCTGCAGCGGCGAGGAACCGGCCTGGGTGCGCGACCCGCTCACCCGGCTGATCACCCGCGAGAACCATTGGCAGGCCATGCGCCATGGCCGTCACGGCCGCTTCCTCGATCCACTCACCCGTGCCGCGACCGGCTTGCGCGAATGGCTGGAACGGGTGCTCGGGCTCATCGGCCCCGAGGCGCAGGCGGCCGGTGATGGCGCGGCGCTGGAGCGGGCACGCTGGCTGGCGGAGGCGGGCAGTGGGGCGGAGTTCCAGCTCGGCTTCCAGGCGCGGCGATGCGGCCAGGGGCGGGGCGAGCGCGAGGCGCTGGTGGAGTTGGTGGATGAGTTGCTGCAGCAGACGAGGGCGGGGTGAATGCGGCCCGGGCTCCGCCTGAGCGGAGCCTGGGCCCGTACTAGGGATTACGAGCTACGACCGCCGCCGTGGCTCTTCTGGCCGCCCTTGCGGCCCGCCTCGGAAGCGCGCTCGCGATCGTTGGCGAAATTGCCGCCGCTGTTCTGCCCGCCCTTGCGGCCGGCTTCGGAGGCTTTTTCACGGTCGTTGCTGAAGTTGCCAGGGTTCTTGTTGCTCATGGTTCTACTCCTCAGGTGGCAGGCCGGGGTTGGCCTTACCTGAGTTCTGAGCGGGGCCGGCGGAAATTGTTCGACTGGCTTCGCGCTTCGCCAACCCACTGATCGACAAGCGGTTTTTCTGATGGCTGGGCGATGGCGCGGTGATGTGCGGGGGATGTCGCGGGCGCCCGTGACGGGTCGATTTCCTGAACCTGCAGGCGGATGGGCCTTCCAACCGGGTAGGTGGATGGCACGGCGTTGCCTCCGACCGCTCACCGATCCACGACGGAGGTCCCTCTCATGTCAGAACCCTTTTCCTACTTCTGGATCGCCATGGCGGCGATCCTGATCCTGCTGGACCTGTGGGCCATCATCAGCGTCTTCCGTAGCGACAAGAGCGTGGGCACCAAGGCCCTGTGGGCGCTGGGCATCTCGATCTTCCCCATACTCGGCCTGGTCTACTGGGGCATCGCCGGGCCTCGCGGCGTGGTCAGCGGACCCTCGTCGCCGGAGCACAGCAAGTAGCCGGAATTCCACCCGGTCGGCACGAGCCGAGCCGGGTGCGTCACCTTCACCTCCTTATCCACCCCGGGCACTCCACTTGGCCCGCGGTGGATTTTTTTTGGTGGCGTCCGTGCTGGCGATCAGCGCATCCGCATCCAGCTCGGCTCGTCGCTCAACGCGGGGTCATCGTGGGCGGCGAGGAACACCGGCAGGTCACGCCGGGCGATCCACAAGTCGCCCTGCCACTTGAGCACGTTCACCTGCTGGTTGGTCCAGGTCATGCGGGCGCGTAGCGGGGTGGCATCCGGGTCGCGGTGGCGGTCGTACAGGGTCGGCAACACCTCCTCGCTGAGCCAACGGCTGATGCTGCGGTGCTCGGGGTGGTTGAAGCGATACAGCAGGCGGTAGGCGCCGGCTTCACTGATGGCCGGCACCTCCTCGCTGTGACCCTCTCCAACATCTGAAACCGAAGGGGGCAGACCGCGCAGGGTTGACGAACCGGGATACTGGAAACCGGCAGACCTGAAGGTCTCCCCGCGCGGCCTGCCATAAAGCAGGCCGCTTCGAACCGCACGCGCGAGGATGCCTGCAAAAGGTCCGCTGTTGAACCCGTGCACCCTCCGATGCTCACCGTCGGGAAGCAGTCCCGGCCTGATATCGCCTTCCCATCAGAATTACCGTTTATCCATCAATGGCTTAGCGAAGCGGAAATCAGTGCGAACTGTTCGCGGCAGGCTCCATCAGAACTCATGAAGGCCAATTCCGGCCGTTCACAGAAGGAGACATTCCATGACTTCCAACAAGAACCCCGGCAACTTCGCCAATGACCGCGAGAAGGCATCCGAAGCGGGCCGCAAGGGTGGCCAGAGCAATGCGGGCACTCCCGCGAGTGATCGGCAGAAGGCTTCCGATAGCGGCCGCAAGGGTAGCCAGCAAGGCCGTAGCTGACATCGCAGAGGGGGCCCGCTGCGGCGGGTCCTCGCGCCCCTCAACGGCCGCCGGCTTGGCCCGGCGGCCTGCTCAACCCTGTTTCCCGACCAGTTGCGCCACGCGCTCGGCCAGTTCAGCGCGGCGGAAGGGCTTGGCCAGTACCTCGATGCCCTGCGTCTGCGCCGGGGTGAGGTTCGAGTAGCCGGTGATGACCAGCACCGGCAGTGCAGGGGCACGCTGGCGCAGGTCGTCCACCAGCTGTGCGCCGGTGCGGCCCGGCATCAGGTGGTCGGTGACCAGGATGTCCGGCTCCAGGCCGTCGTCCAGGAGGCGCAGCGCGGCGCTGGCCGAGTCGGCCTCGGTGACCCGGTAGCCCAGGTCGCGCAACTGCAGGGCGGTGGTATGACGGACCATTTCCTCATCGTCCACCAGCAGCACATGGGTCGGCCGGGGCGCCTGGGGTTCGTCCACGGGTGCGGCCTGCTCGCCGTCCGCCCGGGCGTGGCCGAGCGGCAGCCAGAGGGTCACCCGCGTGCCGTCGCCCGGCGTCGAGTCGATGCCGATGCCGCCACCCGACTGTGCCGCCAGGCCCTGGACCATGGACAGGCCGAGGCCCGTGCCCTTGCCCACGCCCTTGGTGGAGAAGAAGGGTTCCAGGCAGCGCCCGAGCACCTCCGCGCTCATGCCGCTGCCGTTGTCCTCCACGCTCAGGCTCACGTACTGCCCGGCGGGCACGCCGCTCACCTGGCCCTCGGCCAGGTCGTCCCGCGTGGCGCTGATCACCAGCCGGCCACGGCCGTCCATGGCGTCGCGGGCGTTGACGGCGAGGTTGAGGATGGCGAGTTCGAGCTGGTGCGGGTCGACCGTCACCGCCGGCAGCCGCTCGGGGATGTCCAGCGCCACGTCGATCATCGGCCCCAGCGAGCGCTCCAGCAGGTCGCGCATGTCCTCGACCAGCGTGCGCAAGACCACCGCCTGGGGCTTGAGGGTCTGCCGCCGGGCGAAGGTCAGCAGCCGCCCGACCAGGATGCGCGCGCGGTCCGCGGCCTGCAGCGCGCCGTCGATGAGGCTGCGGCTGCGGTCGTCGTCCAGGCGGCGGCGGATCAGTTCCAGGGAGGCCATGATCGGCGTCAGCAGGTTGTTGAAGTCGTGGGCGATGCCGCCGGTGAGCTGGCCGATGGTTTCCATCTTGCGGGCTTCGTGCAGCTGCGCCAGTGCCGCTTCTCGCTGGGCGACCATGGCGGCGACACGCGCCTCCAGGCCCTCGTTCAGTTCCCGCAACTGGGTTTCGGCGTGCACGCGCGAGCTGATGTCCATGCACACGCAGAGCATGCCGCTGATGCGGCCCTGCTCGTCCACCAGCGGGGTGATCTGGCTGTGCACCCAGGCGGGCCGGCCGTCGGGGCGTCGGTAGCGCTCGGTCAGCTCCACCGGCGAGCCGGCCTCCAGGGCGCGTTGGTGCAGGCTCGACGAGGGGCCGTTGGGGTGGGTGATGTCCTGCTGGCGCAAGCCGAGCAAGGCCTCGCGTGGCCGGCCGACGATCTGGCAGTAGCGGTCGTTGACGCGGGTGAAATTCCAGTTGCGGTCGTACACGGCGATGCCCGCGCTGGCCTGGTCGAACATCGCCGACAGCTGTGCGGAACTGGCATGCAGGGCGCGTTCGGCACGCAGGTGGTTGATCAGCACCCAGGCCAGCTTGGCGGCTTCCTCGACCAGCCGTCGCTCGGGCTCGGAGAAGGCGTGGGGGCGGTCGTGGTGGATCGCCAGCACGGCTTCCAGCTGGCCGTGGCGCATCACCGGCACATGCAGCGTGGCGGCCAGGCCCAGCTCCAGGGCCAGCGCCGTTTCGCCGGAGGCGAGGCCGGTTTCCTGGCGGATGTCCTCACGCGCGACGCTGCCGCCCGCCTGCAGGGCGGCCAGCAGCGAGGCGCCGAAATTGCGGTAGCGGTGGTGGCCGGCAGCGGAGCGCGCGCCGTTCAGGTATTCCTGGCGCACGCTGAAGGTCTGGCCGTCGCTGTTGTCCTCGCCGAACAGCACCCGGGTCGCGCCCAGTTCCTCGCCGAGCCGGCGCACCGTGGTGGCCGCGATCTGCTCCGGATCGCTGATGGAGGGCAGCGTCTGGCCGAGTTCGAGGAGAAAGGCCTGGCGCCGCTCGAAGCGCACGCGCTCGGTGGTCTCGCTGACGATGCACAGCACGCCGCCTACCGAGCCGTCGGCCTCGCGCACCGCCGAATAGGACACGTCGAAATACACCGTCTCGCCCAGGCCGTGGCGTTCGATGTAGAAGGGGCGGTCCTTGGCGGCGAAGGTCTTGCCGGTCTCCAGGACGCCGCGCAGCAGGGGGCCGAGGTCGTCCCACAGCTCGCTCCAGTTTTCCCGGGCCGGTCGCCCCAGGGCCCGCGGGTGCTTGGCGCCGATGCTCGGTGCATAGGCGTCGTTGTACAGCGCCACGAATTCGGGGCCCCAGAACAGCACGATCTGCGCCTGGGCTGGCAGCACCATGGCCATCAGCGTCTTCAGGGCGGCTGACCAGTCCTGCGGCGGGCCGAGGAAGGCCGGGTCGAAATCGCCGCGCAGCAACCGGGCGCCGATCTCGCCGCCGTTGTGGAGGAAGCCGAGGGGGGCGGGGCGCGAGTCGAGGTCGGGGTCGTGAAGCGATGCCATGGTTTCGGTCATGTTCTGCGCTGGGGCGGGTAAACAGCTAAGAGCGGCAAAGCGGTCCGGGCGTTCCGTTGGGATCGCGGCCCGCTGCGTATCGGTAGAAGAAAGCAGTCGCTTCGGCCGGCGGCAAGGCGCGGGGCGGGATACCTCGACTGGTCTACTCTTTTTCTTTCCAGCCAGAGGACGAGACCGATGGAAGACATTCGCCACACCGCCGTGAACGATGCCCTGTGGGTGGCCCTCGAGGCCGTGCTGGCCGCCGCCCTGGACGCGGGGCTGGACCGCGAGCAACTGCTCCGCGCGGCCAAGCGCGAGGCCGCCACCGGGCTGAGCGCCAATGCCGTGCAGGCACCGGAGTTCATCGAGCTGGCGGTGCTGCGCCGGCACATCGGCCCGAAGATCTGAGCGGAGCCCGGCTCAGTGGCGGGTGAGCCGGGTGTCGCACTTGCGCTGCTGCTTGATGCGGTACATCTCGCGGTCCGCACGGCGGATGGCCTCCTCGGCATCGATGCCGTCCGGCAACAAGGCCACCACGCCGGCGCTGGCACCGGCGTAGTCGAGCCGCCCCTGCTCGCCACCCATGTCGTACTGGCCGAGGGTCGCCCTGGCCAGGCGCTGCTGCAGGTGCTCGGCGGCCCGGAGCATCTCGCTCGCCAGGTCCAGCTGCTCGGAGCGCGGGCCCAGGGCGACGACGATGAACTCGTCGCCCCCGGTGCGGCCCAGCATGTCGCTGGTGCGCAGGCTGCCCTGGAGGTTCCTGGCCACCTGGGCGAGGAACAGGTCCCCCGCCTGGTGGCCGTGGGTGTCATTGATCGCCTTGAAGCCGTCGAGATCGACCACGCCCACCAGCAGATAGCGCTCCTCGCGTCGGGCCAGGGCCAGCAGGCGCGGGACCTCGGCGAGGATGGCCCGGCGGTTCCACAGCCCGGTCAGCGCGTCGGTCAGGGCCAGCCTGGCGAGCTCCGCGTTGCTGTTCTGCAACTGCTCGACGAGCATTTCCCGCTCCAGGGAAATGCTCAGCAGCCCGGACAGCAGCATCAGCGTGGGCTGTACCTCCGGGGCGTGCTCGATCTGGCTGGAGCTGGCGGCGCAGATGGTCCCCAGCAGACGACCGTCGCGCGCTCGCAACGGCGCGCTGGCATAGGTGCGGATGCCCAGCGCCCTGGCGGCGTCCGAATCCCCCCAGCACTCGGACACGTCGTTCGAGTAGAGGCGGTTCTCGGCCAGCGCACGCTTGCAGAGGGTGTCGTCCCAGGGCACTGAAAGCCCTTCGGGGATTTCCATCTCCCCCGCGTTGCGGGCGAATTCCACCCGCTGGGTGCCGGCGTCGAGGTCGATGGTGGTGAGGTAGGTCGATTCCATGCCGGTGACGCGGCTGAGCAGGGTCAGCAACGGACGGGTCAATTGCTCGACCGTCTTGGCCTCTGGAACGGTTTCAGAAAGAAGGGACAGTAGATTTTCCATGCTGAACTTCACTGGCGCATGACGGCGAGAATTGTTGCTCAACCTCCTTCCCGGTGAGTAGCTCCGTGATATCGCGGTCTTCGATTATGCAGATTAGTCGACTTTTTCCGCGGCTTCGCTTGGCCGCGACCAACGACCAAACGCGGCCTCGCGGGGGGCTTCGTACCTCAACCCAACCTACGGGTCACTCCGGTTCCTGCCGATGCCTCGGCCACCGGCGCGCCTCTTATATCCATATGCGAATCGGTTATTTATTTTTCGGCTTAATGGTTATTTAGGCTATATGCGCCTCAACGAGGCGGTGCCGCTGAGAGCGCCGTCCCTGACGCATTCCTTCCGTTGCCTGCCGAGATCTCCATGACCGCTTCGATAGCCGCCCGCCCTGATGCCTTGGCCAGTGCCCTGGTCAGTGCCCGGGCGCTGGGCAAGTCGTTCGGCGCCAGCCCCGTGCTCCAGGGCATCGACCTCGACCTGTTTCCCGGGGAAGTGGTGGCGCTGCTGGGGGCCAACGGTGCCGGCAAGTCGACCCTGGTCAAGGTGCTCGCCGGCAGCCATGGCCACGACGCCGGCGAATTGCGCGTGCAGGGCAGGGCGGTGCGCTTCGCCTCCCCCCAGGCGGCGCGCCGTGCCGGGATCGTCGCCGTGCACCAGCACGTGGACGACGCGGTGGTGCCGGGTCTGAGCGTGGCGGAGAACCTGGTGCTGGATGAACTCTGCCAGCCTGGCAATGGCGTCTGGGCCGGGCGTGGGCGGTTGCGTGAGCGCGCCGCGCAGATCGCCGCCGGGCTCGATCTGCACCTGCCGCTGGATGCGCCCATCGAATCGCTGGGCACCGCCGAGCGGCAACTGGTGGTGCTGGCCCGCGCCCTGGCGCTGGAGCCGCGCCTGCTGATCCTCGACGAGCCCACCGCATCGCTGTCGGCCAGCGAGGCCGAGCGCCTGTTCGCATTGATCGACCGCCTGCGCCAACGCGGCGTGGTGATCCTCTACATCTCCCATCGCCTGTCCGACCTGCAGCGCATCGCCGACCGCGCCATCGTCCTGCGGGACGGGCGCCTGGCCGGCGAGTTCGCCGCGCCGCTGGACCTCGCCGCCGCCGTGGTGGCGATGCTCGGTTCGGCCCTGGCGGCGGTCACGCTGGAGCGCCACGCCCCCGGCCGCGAGGTGCTGGCGGTGCGCGGATGCCGGCTCGATGCGCGCAGTGCGCCCTTCGACCTCAGCCTGCACGAGGGCGAGGTGGTGGCGCTCACCGGCCTGCTCGGCGCCGGCAAGAGCGAGATCGCCGAGCTGCTGTTCGGCCTGCGCCGCGCCGCTGCCGGGCACATCACCCTCGACGGCCAGCACTGGGCGCCGGCCACGCCACGCCAGGCCATCGCCGGGGGCGTGTTCATGGCCATCGAGGACCGCACGCGCGGTTCCCTGGTGCCGGGCTTCTCCCTGGCACGCACCCTGACCTTGCCGTTTCTCGCGCGCTTCAGCCGCGCCGGTTTCATCGACCGCCGCGCCGAGCGCGACGCTGTGCAGGCCCAGGTGCAGGCGCTGGGCATCAAGTGCGCGGGCATCGAGGTGCCCATGGACACCCTTTCCGGCGGCAACCAGCAGAAGGTGGTGCTGGCCCGCTGGCTGCTCGGCGAGGGCCGTGTGCTGATCCTCGACGAGCCTTTCCAGGGCGTGGACATCCGCGCCCGCCGCGAGATCGGCGCGCGCATCCGCGCCAGCGCTGCCGGCCGCGCCACGCTGGTGATCTGCACCGACCCCGACGAGGCGCTGGAGATCGCCGACCGCATCCTGGTGGTGCGCGATGGCGCCGTGGTCGGTGGCCATGCCAACGACGGCCTGCAACGCGCCGACCTGGTGGCGCAGCTGGCCGGCGTCCCTGAGCACCCCCTTCCCGACTACCCGCATCGCCAAGGAGCCGCGCGTGCCTGAATCCTCTTTGCCTTCCTCCTTCACCCCGCCCCTGGGGGCGACGCTGCTGCGCCTGGCCATCCACTACGGCCTGTTGCTGCTGCTGGGGCTGATCCTGGTGCTGTTCGCCGTGCTGGAGCCGGCGTTCCTGCGGGTGGGCAACCTGTTCATCATCCTGCAGTCGGTGTCCATCGTCGCGCTGCTGGCCCTGGGCGTGACCCTGACCATGGCGGTGGGCGGGCTGGACCTGTCCATCGGCGCGGTGGCGGCCATGAGCCTGATGTGCGCCAGCTACGTGATGGTGGTGCTCGGCTGGGGGCCGCTGCCGGCGGTGGCCATAAGCCTGGCCTGCGGCGCGCTGGTGGGGCTGCTCAACGGTTTTCTCATCGTGCGCCTGGGCGTGCCGGACATCCTCGCCACCCTCGGCAGCATGTTCCTGGTCATCGGCCTGCAACTGATCCCCACCGGCGGCCGCTCCATCGCCGTCGGCATGACCCTGCCCAGCGGCGACGAGGCCGCAGGCAGCTTCAGCGCCGCCTTCCTCGCTCTCGGCCGCGCGCGCCTGTGGGACACGGTGCCGGTGCCAGTGGTGGTGATGCTGGTGGTGGCGCTGCTGGTGTGGGCCTTCCTCGAACGCACGCGCTTCGGCCGGGTGTTCTACGCCATCGGCGGCAACGAGCGCGCCGCGCGCCTGGCCGGTGCCCCGGTGGAGCGCTACAAGCTGCTGGCCTACGTGCTGTCCGCCTCGCTGGCCTCGCTCGGCGGCCTGCTGCTGGCGGCCCGCCTGGGGCGCGGCGACGTCAGCTCCGGCAACGGCCTGGTGCTCGACGCCCTGGGCGCCGCACTGATCGGCTTCGCCGTGCTCGGTGCGCGCAAGCCCAACGCCTTCGGCACCCTGGTCGGCGCCTTGCTGGTGGCGACCCTGCTCAACGGCCTGACCATGCTCAACGCGCCTTACTACGCCCAGGACTTCGTCAAGGGCGCGGTGCTGGTGCTGGCGCTGATGTTCACCTTCGGCCTCGCCCAACGCGCGCGCTGAACCCTCTTCAGAAAAAGGAACCCGACATGCCTGCATTGATCAACCGCGCCCTGCGTCGCCTCGCGGCCGGCGCCCTGGCCCTGTCCCTCGCCTCCGGCGCCAGCGCCGCCGGCATCGAGGGTGCCCCGGTCCCCTTCGACAAGGGCGGCGTACGCATCGCCCTGGTCGGCTACCTGTTCTCCGGCGACTTCCCCGAGGCCTACCTGCGCGGCGTGGAGAAGCTGTCCAGGGCCCTGGGCGTCGACCTGCGCCTGTTCGATGCCCGCCAGCAGGCAGCGACCCAGCGCGAGCAGCTGGAGCAGGCGATCGACCTGGGCGTGGACGGCATCATCGTCCAGCTCGGCCTCGCCGAAACTCTCAAGGACACCGTCGACAAGGCCGTGGCCAAGGGCATCAAGGTGGTGGCCTTCGACGTCGAGCTGGGCAACCCCGGCGTGACCCAGATCGAGCAGGACCACCACGCCCTGGCGCAGCTGGCCCTGGACCAGGCGCTTAAGGACAACGGCAACGCCTTCCAGGCCGGCTACGTGTTTATCGGCGGCTTCACGCCCATGGAGCGTCGCGACGAGATCTGGCGCCAGGTCAAGGCGGCCAACCCCGGCATCGTCGAGAAGGCCCGCTTCGGCACGCTCAACCCGCCCATCGCCAACTCGGTGGCGGACCAGGCCAGCGCCGTGCTGCGCGCCAACCCCGGCCTGCAGGTGATCTTCGCGCCCTTCGACGAGTTCGCCAAAGGCGCCAAGATCGCCGTCGACGAAGCCGGCCTGGGCGAGCAGGTGAAGATCTACAGTGCCGACATCTCCACCGCCGACATCCAGATCATGAAGGAGCCGGGCAGCGCCTGGGCCGCCACTGCCGCGGTGAACCCGGAAGTGGCCGGCGCCATCAGCGTGCGCACCCTGGCCCAGCGCATCGCCGGGGAAGAGACCGGCCCCCGCGTGCAGGTGCCCGCCACCCTGATCACCCGCCAGCAGCTGCTGGACCTGGACGTGAAGAACGTGCGCGACCTGGCGCAGAAGCTGCCGGCCTTCGGCGAGTCGGCCAGCGTCGCCCGCTCGCCGTGGATTCCCCTGGCCGACTGAGGCGAGCGACATGCACGACAAGGCATCGCGGTTGCGCAAGGCGAGGGCGGTGAAGAACGACCCGGCCCACGGCACGCGCCTGCCGCCGGGGCAGGTGCTCACCGAGCGCTTCCCCATCCTCCACGAGGGCGAGGTGCCCCGGTACGCGTTGGCCGACTGGTCGCTGCGGCTGCACGGCGCGCTGTCCAGGCCCCTGGAGCTGCGCTTCGACGACCTGTTGCAGCTGCCGCAGCGCGAGGTGCGCTGCGACATCCACTGCGTCACCCGCTGGTCGAAGTTCGACACCCGCTGGCGCGGCGTGCACCTGGGCGACCTGCTGCAGGCCCACGGCATCGAGCCGCAGGGCGCCTTCGTCATGGCCCACGCCGACACGGACTACCAGACCAACCTCGCCCTGGCCGACCTGCTGCATCCCGACAGCCTGCTGGCGCTGGCCTACGACGACCAGCCGCTGACGCCCCAGCACGGCTGGCCGCTGCGCCTGCTGGTGGCCGGGCGCTATTTCTGGAAGAGCGCCAAGTGGCTGCGCGCCCTGGAGTTCACCACCGAGGAGGCGTCGGGCTTCTGGGAGCGCAACGGCTTCCACCTGCACGCCGACCCCTTCCTCGAACAGCGCTTCTCCGGCGAGGCGCTGGACATCCCCGAGGACGAATGGCAACGCAAGGCGTACGACTGAGCAGGGAAGGGCGGTGAGCCTCCGGCACCTGTAGGGTGGAGGTCGCTTTTTACCTCCACCCGCGGAGTTGGGTTCGGCACCCAGCAGGCACCGTGCATGACCGTAGGATGGGTAGAGCGCAGCGAAACCCATCACCGCAATGCCATATCCGCACCAACGCATGGTCCCGCTCGAAACTCATGTGGTGCGTAGGGTGGAGGTCGCTTTTTACCTCCACCAGCGGAGTTGGGATCGGCACCCGGCAGCATGGGTTTCGCGTAGCTCTACCCATCCTACGATTGAGAGTGCCTCCTGCCTCATCAGCGCAATACCGTATTCCGCATTTATTAAAAGACCTTTATCGGAATTGATTTAGTTGCTTTTTTTACAACTAACTTCACTTCAGAAACTGTCATTTCATTGTTGCTCCAGCAACACCTGTTGCTGCTGTAGCAGCAACTTTCTCGATTTCGCTTATAAGCCGGCTGTGCGATATAACCTAAGTGTTATTCGTTATTTTGCCCGTCCGTCGGGCTCGTCTAGGATCGGGCTCCAGGACACCCCATCAGGCATGGATGCCGCCCAAGAACGAGATACCAGGCCACCTCGCAAAGAGGCAGGACCCGGTCGGCACTGCCCCCGTTGCACGACGAATCAGAACGTGCCGCCGCTGTTAAGCGGGCGCTTCCGTTCAACTTCGCGATGGCAACTTGAAGACCATTTAAAACAGCATCCATCTGTCGGGACGGCAACTTCCAGTGGTTGGCCAACTGCCCGTCAAAAGTGCGACCAAGGAGTAATTCGCATGCATCGCCGTTCCTTCCCCTTGTTGGGCGCCGCCGTGCTCACGGCATTGGCGCAAGCCCCCGCACACGCCCAGGAAGCCACCAGCAGCGCCGACGATTCGACCCGCCTCGGCACCGTGCTGGTCACCGGCACCCGCGCCAAGAACCGCACCGTGCTCGATTCGCCCGTACCGGTGGACGTGCTCACCGCCGAGGACCTGAAGTCCACCGGCGCGGTCAACGGCGAACTGGGCCAGGCCCTGCAGACGCTGCTGCCGTCCTTCAGCCTGCCGCGCCAGTCCAACTCCGGCGGCGCCGACCACGTGCGTGCCGCCCAGCTGCGCGGCATGAGCCCGGACCAGGTGCTGGTGCTGGTCAACGGCAAGCGCCGCCACACCTCGGCACTGGTCAACGATTCCTCGAAGATCGGCCGAGGTACCGCCCCGGTGGACTTCAACTCCATCCCCATCAGCGCGGTGAAACGCATCGAAGTGCTGCGTGATGGTGCCGGCGCCCAGTACGGTTCCGATGCCATCGCCGGGGTGATCAACATCATCCTCGACGACGCCCCCGAAGGCGGCGAGGTCTCCACCACCTACGGCGCGTACCACACCCACCAGAGCGCCATCCACGAGACCACCACCGACGGCCAGAACAGCGCCACCACGGCCAAGATCGGCGCGCGCCTGGGCGAGGACGGTGGCTTCATCCGCGGCGGAGCCGAATACAAGGACCGCAACCCCACCAACCGTGCCGGCTTCGACGGCTTCGCCGACACCCCCGGCCAGCGCAACTACGTGATGGGCGACGGCGACGCCCGCGACATCAACACCTGGTTCAACGGCAAGCTGCCCCTGGGCGACATCGAGGCCTACACCTTCGGCACCTACAACCACCGCACCACCACCGGTGCCGAGTTCTACCGCTACCCCAGCGAGCAGCCGGCGTTCTACCCCAACGGCTTCCTGCCGCAGTCCCTCGGCACCAACCAGGACCTGTCCCTCACCGGCGGCTTCAAGGGCCTGATCGGCGAAGACTGGGACTACGACGCCAGCCTCACCCACGGCCGAAACCTGTTCGAATCCGCCACCAAGCGCACCCTCAACGCCTCCCTCGGCGCCGCCTCACCGACCCGCTTCGACACCGGCGAGTACGAGCTGCGCCAGACCGTAGGCAACCTCGACTTCACCCGCGAGCTGAGCCTGCTGGGCACGTCCTTCGCCCTGGCCCTGGGCGGCGAGTACCGCTACGAGAACTACCTGACCCGCGCCGGCGACGAGGCCTCCTACGTGGGCACCGGCGCCGACGGTGCCAGCGGCCTGCGCCCCAGCGAGGAGGTGGACCTGGACCGCAACGTGTTCGGCACCTACGCCGAGCTCTCGGGCGACCTCACCGACCGCCTGTTCGTCGATGCCGCCACCCGCTGGGAGCGCTACGACGATGCCGGCAGCAAGCTCACCGGCAAGCTCAGCGGCCGCTACCGCCTGACCGACGCCGTGGCCCTGCGTGGCGCCGTGTCCAACAACTTCCGCGCGCCGTCCCTGGCCCAGGTGGGCTTCCAGCACACCACCAGCAACTTCGGCACCGGCGGCACCCTCACCGACATCCGCGTGCTCTCGGTCAACGACCCCATCGCCCGCGCCCTGGGTGCCGAGAGCCTGGACCCGGAAACCTCGAAGAACTTCAGCATCGGCCTCACCGCCCAGCTGAGCGAGCGCTTCGACCTGTCGTTCGACGTGTTCCGCATCGACGTGAAGGACCGCATCACCCTGTCCCAGCGCATCGGCAGCGACGCCCTGGAGCAGTACGTGCTGGACAACTTCGGCGTGGCCGGGGTGCACGACGTCAACTTCTTCACCAACGCCGCCGACACCCGCACCGATGGCGCCGAGCTGGTGCTCAACTACCACCAGCCCTTCGCCGACGGCCAGCTGGGGGTGACCACCGCCTACACCTACAACCACACCAAGGTCACCGCCACCAAGGGCACGCCGTCGCAGCTGGCCGCCCTGGGCATCGGCAACGACGCGCTGGTGGGCGTGGAGGAGCGCAACACCCTCACCGACGCCGCACCGCGTGATCGCTTCGTGCTCTCCACCACCTGGAGCAACGCCAACTGGAGCCTGCTGGGCCGCCTCACCCGCCAGGGCGAGACCACCCGCGTGTTCGATTTCGGTACCTCGCAGCCGGAGCAGACCTACGACGCCGTGTGGCAGCTGGATGCCGAGGTGCAATACAAGTTCACCCCGCAGTTCAGCGTCGCCCTGGGCGGCAACAACCTCACCGACCAGTACCCGGAGCGTTCCAGCTCGGAGATCAACTACGGCGGCAACCTGCCGTACGACGTGCTCTCGCCGGTCGGCTCCAACGGCGCGTACTACTACGCCCGCGCCACCTACGGCTTCTGACCGAGCCGGCCGCCCACCCGGGCGGCCAGGCCCCTGCCGGAGGCGGGCATGAGCGACACCCCAAGCGCCGGGCCACGGCGTCACCTCGGCGTGCTGCAGGCGCTGCTGGTGACCCTGGGCATGGTGATCACCACCGATATCCTCAAGACCGCGCCCACCGTGGCGCTCAACGTCGGCGCCGAGCATTTCTACCTGGTGTGGGTGCTAGGCGGCCTGCTGTCCATGGTCGGCGCGCTGTGCTTCGCCGAAATGGCCACGGCCTTTCCCCACCCCGGCGGCGACTACCACTTCCTTCACCGCGCCTACGGCGAGCGGGTGGGCTTCCTCTTCGCCTGGTCGCGCTTCGCCGTGCTGCACACCGGCTGGATCGCGCTCTCGGCCTTTCTCTTCGCCGACTACTTCACCGCCGTGCTGCCCCTCGGGCACCACGGCGCAGGGCTGTTCGCCGGGGCACTGATCGTCGCCCTGGTGCTGGTCAACCTGCTCGGCGTGCGGGTCGGCTTCCTCACCCAGACACTGCTGGTGAGCCTGCTCACCCTGGGCTTCCTGACCATCGTCTCGGGCGGCGCCTGGCTGGCCTGGCAGGGCGTCGCGGTGCTGCCGCCGAGCAATCCGCTGCCGCCGGAAAGCGGCGGGGTGGCGGGCTTCTCGGCGGCGATGATCTTCGTCTTCCTCGCCTTCGGTGGCTGGAGCGACGCGGCCACGCTGTCGGCGGAGATCCGTGACGGCCGGCGCGGCCTCTTCATCGCCATGCTCGGCGCGCTGCTGCTCCTGCTGGGCATCTACCTGGCGCTGAACTGGGCCTTCATCCAGGGCCTGGGGTTCGATGGCCTGGCGGCCAGCGGCGCACCGGCGGTGGAGCTGCTGGGCCGCGCCTTCGGCGCACCGGGTGTCGGCGTGATCCTGCTGGTGGTGGGCGTTTCCGCCGTGGCCAGCATCAACTCCACGCTGATGGTCGGTGCCCGCACCACCTACGCCGCCGCCCGCGACGTGCCCTCGCTGCACCGCCTCGGCCACTGGGACGACAGCCACGGCGTGCCGCGCCGTGCACTGCTCGCCGAAGGCGGCGTGGCGCTGCTGCTGGTGGCCTTCGGCAGCTTCGCCGAGAGCGGCTTCAACGCCATGGTGGAGTACATGACCCCGGTC
The DNA here is from genome assembly GCF_003234055.1 of Pseudomonas sp. 57B-090624. Taxonomy (NCBI): domain Bacteria; kingdom Pseudomonadati; phylum Pseudomonadota; class Gammaproteobacteria; order Pseudomonadales; family Pseudomonadaceae; genus Pseudomonas; species Pseudomonas sp. 57B-090624. The sequence continues at coordinate 32,340 of NZ_QKRU01000040.1, read as the reverse complement.
TACTGGCTGTTCATGGCCCTCAGCAGCCTGGCGCTGATCATCCTCCGCCGTCGCCACCCCGAGGTGCCGAGGCCGGTGCGGGTGCCGCTCTATCCGCTGCTGCCGCTGCTGTTCTTCGCCCTGTGCCTGTACATGCTCTGGTCGAGCCTGGCCTATGTCGGCTACGGCGCCTTCGTCGGCGTCGCCGTGCTCGCCCTGGGCGCGCTGTTGCAGGGGCTGCTGGTTTGGCGCGGTGGTTCGGTGGCTGGCGAAGGCGAGGTGCTCTCATGACTGTCTGGAAACTTCTACGCGGGCCGGTGGTGATCGCCCTGGTGGCATCCCTGGCCGGTGCCGCACTGCTGCTGGCAAGCCGCAGCCCACTGGCCGGCGACGGCCACCCACGGGAGCACGCCATGCTGCGCACCGAGCTCTACTTCGGCGCCATCGAGCCTGCGGCGTGGGAGCGCTTCCTCGCCGAGGAGGTGACGCCGCGCTTCCCCGACGGCCTCAGCTGGTACGACGTCAACGGCCAGTGGCGTGGGCCCAGCGGCAAGCCGGAGAAGCTGCCCTCGCGCATCCTCCTGCTGATCCACGCCGACAACGCCGCCAACCGCGAGGCCCTGGCCGAGATCGGCGCGCTGTTCCTCGCCCGGTACGGCATGGCGGTGCTCAAGGTCTCCAGCCCCGTCACCGCCAGCGACCCCGACTGGACCGACGACCGCGTGAAGAACCGCCAGCTGGCGCCCTGAAATCAGCGCACGGTGCGGGGCCAGACGTAGGGTGGATGACGCTCTTTTCATCCACCAAGCGGAGTGACCGGCGAGCCCGAAAGGTGGACCGATAGAGCGCGGTCCACCCTACGCCCGGATAATTGCTGTGGCTCTGAAATGATGGGTTTCGCTGCGCTCTACGCCATCCTACGGGGCGTGTTTGCGGGCACATGTCGCAGGCAGACGTAGGGTGGATGACGCTCTTTCCATCCACCACGCGGAGTGGCCGGCGAGCCCGAAAGGTGGACCGATAGAGCGCGGTCCACCCTACGCCCGGATAATCGCTGTGGCTCCGAAATGATGGGTTTCGCTACGCTCTACGCCATCCTACGGGGCGTGTTTGCGGGCACATGTCGCAGGCAGACGTAGGGTGGATGACGCTCTTTTCATCCACCAAGCGGAGTGGCCGGCGAGCCCGAAAGGTGGACCGATAGAGCGCGGTCCACCCTCTACGCCCAGGTAACCGCTGTGGCTGCGGAATGATGGGTTTCGCTGCGCTCTACGCCATCCTACGAGTCGTGTTTGCGGGCACATGTTGCGGGTAGATGTAGGGTGGATGGCGCTCTTTCCATCCACCACGCGGAGTGGCCGGCGAGCACGAACGGTGGACCGATGAAGCGCGGTCCACCCTACGTCTGGCTCGGCGCCTGCGCGGGGAAATTCACCCTTCGATCAACGCGCGCATGTACTGCGGCAAGGCGAATGCGGCCTGGTGCACCTCGGCGTTGTAGTAGCGGGTGCGCAGGCCGCTGGCGGCGAAGCGTTGCTGCAGGGTGGCGAGGTCGGTGGCGCGGGCGCGGTGGCTGTTGCTGGCCCAGCCGAAGCTCATGGCGCCGCCGATGTAGGTGGGCACCGCCGCGAGGAAGAAGCCCCAGTCGGCGAAGGTGGCCGCCAGGTGGCGCGCGGTGCCGCTCAGCTCGTCCGGCTGCAGGAAGGGCACGCCGTTCTGGGTGGCGAGCACGCCGTCGGGGGTCAGGCAGCGCTGGCAGTTGCGGTAGAAGTCGGCGCCGAACAGGCTGCTGGCGGGGCCGCCCGGGTCGGTGGAGTCGCTGATGATCACATCGAAGCGCTCCTCGGTGGTGGCGACGAAATCCAGCCCGTCGCCGATCACCAGGCGCAGGCGCGGGTCGTCCAGCGCGCCGGCCGAATGCAGCGGCAGGTGCTCGCGGCACAGCGCGATCACCTCGGCGTCGATCTCCACCGCGACGATCTCCTCGATGCCGGCATGGCGCACGATCTCGCGCAGGATGCCGCCGTCCCCGACGCCGATCACCAGCACCCGGCGCACCGCGCCGTGGGCGAGGATCGGCACGTGGGCGAGCATCTCGTGGTAGATGAATTCGTCGGCCTCGGTGGTCTGCACCACGCCGTCCAGGGCCATGACGCGGCCGAAGCGGGCGTTGCGGAAGATCACCAGATGCTGCTGGTCGGTATGGCCTTCATGCAGCAGCTCGTCGATGCGCAGCTGCTGGCCGTAGCCCTCGTAGAGGGTTTCCCGGTAGTCGGCCATCAGAACGACACGTCCGCCGGTTGCGACAGGCGCAGCACCGAGAGGTCGCCGGTGATGCGCTTCCAGGCCAGGCGGATGGCTTCGATATCGGCGTCGTGGCGCGGGGTGTCCTCGTGGAGGATGACGATGACCTTGGTGCTCAGGCGCTCGGGCTGCGCCGCGCCCTTGTCGCGCCACTGGCCGTAGGCGTCATAGGCGGTGAAGCCGTCGGGGAAGCGCGCCGTCACCTCCTGGTCGATGAACTCGCGCCAGCGCGCCGGGCTGACGCTGCCCGGGCCACCCTCCAGCGGGCCCACGGAGAAATACAGCTCGGTGCGCAGCCAATGCGCCTGCGCCGGCCGCGAGGCGTCGCCCTGCAGGGTGGAGCTGGTGGGGTTGGTGGTGTGGACCGACGCGGGCGGCGTCGCCGCGCATCCCGCCAGGGCAAGGAGCAGGGCGGGGAACAACAGGCGAGGGGACATGCGGGAATCCTTGTGCGAGCACGCTTCCGGACGTGCGGGGAGGGCTGGGGTACGCACTATAGAGCGCCCCGTTAATTCCCTGAAGGATGTAAAAATTAGATTGATAGATCGTTAGCGCATAACGATTCGCTGTTACCGCAACGTGCCGCTTAGGGCCGATCGTACGTCGACTGCGGGGGCGGCCGCAGGGGCGACTGTAAGGGCGACTTCAGTCGCCAAGCAGCCCGCAGGGCTGCCCTCCCACGGTGTTCCCCGGGGCACTGCGGGTGCTCGCCGGCCACCCCGCTGGTGGATGAAAAGAGCGTCATCCACCCTACAGGGCCGCACTTGTAGGATGGGTAGAGCGCAGCGAAACCCATCATTTCGACGGCACAGCGGTTATCCGGGCGTAGGGTGGACCACGCTTCATCGGTCCACCTTTCACGCTCGCCGGCCACTCCGCTGGTGGATGAAAAGAGCGTCATCCACCCTACGCAGGGTCAGCTCTGCGCGGCGGTACAGCATGGGTTTCGCACGGCTCTACCCATCCTACGTGTGGGAGCGGCTTCAGCCGCGAAAGACTTGCCGCCGGCCCCTACTGCGCCAACTGCTCCAGGGTGATGGCGAGGCGGTTGTCGTGGCGGTAGCCGGTCTGGCCCTGGGCGGGGAGGCTGTCGCTCTGTTGCGGGGCGCGGGCCTGGGCGCGGTAGGCAAGGGGGCTGGTGCCGAGCTGGCGCTGGAAGCTGCGGCGCATGCGTTCCTCGTTGCCGAAGCCGGTGGTCTCGGCGATGCGCTTGATGGGCTCGGCGCTGGTTTCCAGCAGCCGGCAGGCGGCTTCCAGGCGCAGGGTCTCCACGGCCTGGGCCGGGGTGCCGCCGGTGGCGGCGGCATAGGCGCGGGCGAAGTGGCGCGGGCTCATGCCGACGCGTTCGGCCAGGCGCTCGACGCGCAGGTCGGCGTCGAGGTTCTCGGCCATCCAGGCGTGCAGGCGCACCAGGCGCAGGTCACGGTCGCTGCGCAGGGCATCGCTCTGCGCCTTGAGCGAGGCGCTGAGCTGCGGCTGCTCGGCCGAGCGGTGGATGAACAGGGTGAAGTAGCGTGCCAGCGCCAGGGCGGCGTGGGGGCCGAGGTCCTGCTCCAGCAGGGCGAGGCCGAGGTCGATGCCCGCCGAGGCGCCGCCGCAGGTCCACAGGTTGTCGTCGTGCAGGTACAGCGCGTCGCGTTCCACGCGCAGCGCCGGGTAGCCCTGTTGCAGGTCCTCGGCGAACTTCCAGTGGGTCACCACGCGGCGCCCGTCCAGCAGGCCGGCGGCGGCCAGGGCGAAGGCGCCGGTGCCCACCGAGCACAGGCGGCGGGCGCTGGGGGCATGGCGGCGCAGCCAGGCGATGGCGTCGGCATCGGTCTCCAGCCGCGACACGCCCGGCCCGCCGATGACGATCAGCGTGTCGATGTCCGGCACCTCGCGCGCCACCTGCTCCAGCGAGCGGGTGCACACCTGGATGCCGGAAATGGTCTCGATCTCGCCGCCCTCGGGGGAGGCCAGCACCACGCGGTAGGGCGGGTGCTCGGCCAGCTCGCCACCGAGCACGCGGGGCGCGGCGGCGAACACCTCCAGGGGCCCGGCGGCATTCAGCAGCAGGGCGCCGGGGAAGGCCAGGACCAGCACGGAGCGGGGCGCCGCGATGGCAGAAAAGGTGGGGTGTTTGACATGGAGGCGAGCGCGGGGCGTCGACATACTGGGGCCAGCCTTGATTCAGAGACCCGCGACGATGCGCCGATTCCTTTCCGCTGCCAAGCACCTGCCGCTGCTCGCCCTGCTGTGCGCCGGGCCGGCCCACGCCGAGCCGTCGCCCCTTGCGGCCCGGCCCGCCACCGAACTGGCCGGCGCCGAGTTGGAGGTGGGCGACCAGAGCGGCCTGATCCAGGCGCTGCTGGCGGCGGCGGGCGAGGACCGCGACCTGCCGTACCGCCTCGACTGGCACCCCTTCACCGCCGGGCCGGCGCTGATGGAGGCGCTCAACGCCGCCGCCGTGGACGTGGGCGTGGTGGGCAATGCGCCGCCGGTGTTCGCCCAGGCCGGTGGCTTCGACGTGCGCATCATCGCCGCCGCCGAAGGCGCGCAGAACAACAACGCGCTGCTGGTACCGGCGGATTCGCCCCTGCACAGCGTCGCCGAGCTCAAGGGCAAGCGCGTCGCCGTGGCCAAGGGCTCCAGCGGTCACTACCTGCTGCTGGCCGCGCTGGCCGGCGCGGGGCTGAAGATCGGTGATATCCAGGTGCTCTACGCCAGCCCCGTGGATGCGCAGAACGCCTTCGCCAGCGGCCGCCTGGATGCCTGGGCGGTGTGGTACCCCTTCGTCGGCCAGGCCACCTCGCGGGGCGCGCGACACCTGGTGGATGGCAGCCCCTGGCCTGAGACCGGCCTCAACTTCACCGTCGCCAGCCTGGCGGCCTTGCACGACCCGCTGAAGGCCGATCTGCTGGGCGACTTCGTCCAGCGCCTGGCCCGCGCCCAGGCCTGGGCCACTGCCAACCCCGGTCCCTGGGCGGAGCACCTGGCCGGTGTCACCCGCCTGCCGCTGCCCCTGGTGCAGGAGATGCTGCAGCAGCAGAGCCTGCGCTACGTGCCCCTGGACGGCCGCGTCAGCGCCCTGCAACAGCGCCTGGCCGACGCCTTCGCCGAGGCGCGGCTGATCCCCCGGCCGCTGCAGGTGGGCGAGGCCTTCGACGACCGCTACAACCGCCTGCTGCCCAGCGCCCACTGACCCCCAGCCCGACCGCCATGCCACACCTGCCGGCAGGGCGGCGCTCACCCGGAGAAACCCCATGTCCCCACTCGATTCCACCACCCTGCGCCGCCACTCCACCGGCCTGATCGCCGTCGACCACGAGCGCAGCGCCGGCGGCTACACCCTGTTCGCCCCGCAGACCGCCGGCGGCAAGGTCTTCCTCATCGACATCGACGGCAACGAGGTGCACCGCTGGCAACTGCCGCAGCGCCCCGGCCGCGATGCGGTGCTGCTGGCCAACGGCAACCTCGGCTACAACGGCAACCACCCGGACTCGCCCGAGCTGTTCCCAGGCTGGTCGGTGTGGCACGGCGGCGCCTTCTCCGAGGTGACCCCGGAGGGCGAGGTGGTCTGGCAGCACACCGATCTCGCCCACCACCACGACGCCCAGTGGCTGGCCAACGGCAACCTGCTCTACACCACCGCCGAGCCGTTGCCGAAGGCCATCGCCGCGCGCGTGCTGGGCGGCATTCCCGGCAGCGAGGCGCCGGGCGGAGTGATCTATGGCGACGTGGTCAAGGAAGTCGACCGCACCGGCACCACCCTCTGGGAATGGCGCAGCTGGGAGCACCTGGCGCCGGAAGACTACCCGCTGCACGACTGCTTCGAGCGCTACCACTGGCCGATGACCAACGCGGTGAGCCCGGGGCGCGACGGCAAGGTGATCCTCAGCCTGCGCAGCGTGTCCTCGGTGATCGCCGTGGAGCGGGCCAGCGGCCGCGTGCTCTGGCGCCTGGGCCACGACATCGTCGCCCAGCAGCATTGCCCCAGTGAGCTGGAGGACGGCCGCGTGCTGGTGTTCGACAACGGCATCTCGCGCCCGCACATCTCCATGCCCCATTCGCGGGTGATCGAGGTCGACCCCATCGCCCAGCGCATCGAATGGCAGTACGCCGACACCCCCGGCTACGCCTTCTTCACCCCCTTCATGGGCGGTGCCCAGCGCCTGGAGAACGGCAACACGCTGATCACCGAGGCCAACTTCGGCCGGCTGTTCGAGGTCACCCGCGAGGGCGCCGTGGTGTGGGAGTACATCAACCCGCATTTCGCCGCCTACCCGGACGCCGCCTCGCGGGCCTACCTGCCGGGCGAGAACAACGCCATCTTCCGCGCGCACCGCTACCCGGCGCGGGACATTCCCTGGCTGCGCGGCTGACCGCGCGGCCTCACCCATCCACCCACGACAAGCACCCGATCACGCTTACGCAGACCACGCGCAGCGAGGGTCCACTCATGACCGGAGTCCATGATGACCACGCCCTTCAACCGGCCCCCCTGCGCGTCCGCACTGCGGATGCTGGCACCCACCCTGATCGCCCTGGCCTGCGCACCGGGCCAGGCCTCGGCGGCCGAGCGCACGCCCGGCGCCACGGCCGATGACACCACCCTGCAAGCGGTGACGGTCAATGCCCGCCGCCGCACCGAGGAGGCGCAGTCGGTGCCGACACCGATGACCGTGCTCTCGGCGCGCACCCTGGAGGAGCAGCGCCTGTACCGCGTGCAGGACCTGCAACAGGCGATGCCCAGCCTCAATGTCGCCTTCATGCATGCGCGGCAGTCGAGCCTGTCCATCCGTGGCCTGGGCAACAACCCGGCCAGCGACGGCCTGGAAGGCAGCGCCGGCATCTACCTGGACAACGTCTACCTGGGGCGCCCGGGGATGGCGGTGTTCGACCTGCTGGACATCGAACAGCTGGAATTGCTGCGCGGCCCGCAGGGCACGCTGTTCGGCAAGAACACCACCGCCGGCGTGCTCAACATCGGCACCCGCAAGCCGAGCTTCACCGCCGAGGGCGGGGTTTCCAGCTCCATCGGCGAAGACGGCTACGTGCAGAAACAGGGCAGTTTCTCCGGCCCCTTGAGCGAGACCCTGGCCGGGCGCCTGTCGGCCTACCGTACCCGCGAGAACGGTTACGTGGAGAACGAGCACGACGGCCACACCCTGGGCGGCGGCACCCGCCAGGGCTTCCGTGGGCAATTGCTGTTCGAGCCGAACGAGGCCTTCAACCTGCGCTGGATCGCCGACTACAACGAAGAGGATTCCAGCGCCGGGACGCGCTCGCTGTTCAGCACCGGGCCGACCATCAACGGCGTCAACCGCTACGAGCAGCGCGCCGCCGCCGTGGGCGCGAGCCTGGTGCGCGGGCGCCACGTCAACCTGGACGCGGACCAGAGCGTGAAGGTGTTCCAGGGCGGCACTTCGCTGGAGGCCAACTGGACCCTGCCCAACGACTTCACCCTGACCTCCATCAGCGCCTACCGCTGGTGGGACTTCACCCCGCGCAACGACGATGAGCTGAATGTGCGGGTGATGGACAACGTCGGCCAGTCTGCCCGCGACAAGCAGTATTCCCAGGAACTGCGCCTGGCGTCGCCCACCGGCGGCGCCTTCGACTACGTGCTCGGCGCCTATTACTTCCGCCAGGAAATGCGCAACGAGGTGTTCACGTACTACGGCCCCCTGGCCGACACCTGGAACGGCACGCCGGCCGGTGCGCTCAACGATGTCACCAGCATCGGCAAGGGCTGGATCGACACCGACAGCTTCGCGCTGTTCGCCCAGGGCACCTGGCACCTCACCGAGCGCCTCGATTTCACCGCCGGGGTGCGCGGCACCTACGAGGAGAAGCAGGCGCGGGTCGGGCGCAATGCCCCCGTGGGCGGCGCCGCCGTGAGCGGTGCGGCGGCCTCGGTGCGCAATGCGCGGGTCGGCGCCTACGACTCGGGCGACCTGGCGCAGTACAGCTTCAGCCCCTCGGCGCTGCTCAGCCTGGCCTACCGCTTCGACGACCGGGTGCTGGGCTATGCCTCGCTGTCCCATGGCGAGAAATCCGGCGGGGTGAACCTCAGCGTGGCCAGCGCCCCGGTGGCGGGGGCGGACTCCCTGCTGATCGGCACCGAGCGCGCCAACGATGCCGAGCTGGGCATCAAGAGCACGCTGCTGGACAACCGCCTGCAGCTCAACGCCAACCTGTTCTGGACGGTGGTCCACGGCTACCAGGCCAACGCCTACGACGACGCCAACCTCACCAGCTACCTCACCAACGCCGGCAGCGTGCGCAGCCGGGGCGTGGAGTTCGAGGCGACCCTGCGCCCCATGCGCGGGCTGACCCTGAACGCCAACGGCTCGTACAACGACGTGCGCTACCTCGCCTACGAGGACGCCCCCTGCCCGGCGGAAGTGGCCCTGCGCCCCGGCGCCCCGGCCTCGTGCGACCTCAGCGGGCACAACGTGGTCGGTGCCTCGAAGTGGATCTTCAACGGCAACGGCACCTACGAATGGCAGCTGGAGACGGTGCGCCCGTACCTCAACGCCAGCTACGCCTTCCGCTCCCACGCGGTGGGTACCATCGACGACTCACGCTACGCCCAACTGCCCAGCTACGCGCTGGTCAACCTCGCCACCGGCGTGCGCGGCGACCTGGGGGACGGCCAGTGGGACGTTTCGCTGTGGTTGAAGAACGCCTTCGACAAGACCTACTACACCACCCTGTGGAACTCGCCGAACGGCGCCTACACCGGCGTGCTCGGCACCCCGAGGACCCTGGGCATGACGGCGCGGTACGACTTCTGACCCGGGTAGGGGGATGCGGGGGGGCCGCGTTGCATCGGTCCACCTTGGGTGCCTCCCGGCGGCACCGATTGGTGGATGAAAAGAGCGCCATCCACCCTGCGGTGCCGCACTTGTAGGATGGGTAGAGCGCAGCGAAACCCATCATTTCGACGGCACAACGGTCATCTGGGCGTAGGGTGGACCACGCTTCACCGGTCCACCGTTCGTGCTCGCCGGCCACTCCGCTGGAGGATGAAAAGAGCGTCATCCACTCTACGCAAGGTCAAAATCCGTGCAGCGCGCAGCATGGGTTTCGCTCGGCTCTACCCATCCTACGGCTGCATTTGGGGCTGCATGCGTGGATGGGCGGGCGGCTCAGGCCTTCACATACACCCAGGCCGGGGTGCCGGACTTGAGCGTCACCCGTACACGCTTGTAGTCGTCGACCTCGTAATCATCGGCAGCCGCCAGTTCCCGGGCGGTGATGAGCAATACGGTGCCCGCCACCTCGCTGGCTGGGTCGTCGCTGGGCTGGACGATAGGGTGGTGGGTCTTGCCGCTGCTGCGCAGCACGTCCGGGTCGGTGATCTCCACCCAGTCCTGGCGATAGCCGGGCATGGCGTCGGCCTGGCCTTGCAGCTCGCGGCCGAAGTTGGCCAGCTGCACGGCCTTGTCCTGCAGGGTGCCGTAGGAGAACAGCAACTCGGTGGCGTCGGTGTGGTCGGTCATGCCAACAGGTCCTCATGAAACGCCCCGAAGGGCCGCTGCGGGTGGGCCAGCTGGATTTCCAGGATCCACAGGCCGACGTTGGGGCAAGCGGCGAAGTCGCCCAGGTCGCCCGCGCGGTAGATGGCGTGGGGGAAGTCGCTGACGCGGTGGCCCTTGATGTCCAGGTTGAGCATCCAGCCCATGGCCTCGGCCTGTTCGGCGGCGTAGCGGTACAGCTCCTGGCCGGCCACGTGTTCTTCGCGCCAGTAGCGCTCGACCTGGTCGAAGAGCGTCTTGCAGGCGGCGGCGCAGGCCAGCATCTCGGGGTCATTGCCGGTGGTGAAGGTGGCGCCGGCGTCGCCTTCATGGCCGTCCCACACCGCGCCCAGGTCGATGAAATAGATGTCGTGCTCGCCGAGTCGCAGGTCGCCGTCGGAGCGCTGCTTGAAGGTCTTCAGGGTGTTGGCGCCGAAGCGGATCAGCAGCGGGTGCCAGATGCGCTGCATGCCCAGCTCGGTGAGCACCTGCTTGCCGAGGGCGGTGGCCTCGGATTCCAGCATGCCGGGGCGAATCAGCGCCGAAAGCTGTTCGATGGCGCGCCAGGTCATGCTCTGCGCGTACTTCATGGCGTCCAGGCTGTAGAGCTCGCCCACGGCTTCCTTCGCTGCTGATGCAGTCATTCTTGCCCTCCAAGGCTGTATCGGCACGGTACCGAAGCGCAGTATTGAATTTTATACAGCGATGCCGATCAATGCTCAGTTGCGAACGGCCGGAGCGGTACACTTTGCGTTGCCCGCACCTCGGGTGCTGCTGTGCGTCGCAGGCCAAACGGGGTCGCCAGGCTCTATAGTTGCGCCCATCCCCGCCGTACCTGCCGAGCCCTATCCGATGATCACGCGCCCCCAGAATCCTTCGATCCCGGTCCTGCTGTTCTCCCTCAAGGGGTCGATCATCCCGGCCATCTGGCGCAAGGTGCTGTTCACCGTGCTGATCAGCTCGGTGGTGGTGGCCACCCACGGCACGCTCTATCACTACAAGGTGATCCTCACCGCCACGCCCTTCACCCTCTGGGGGCTGACCCTGGCGATCTTCCTCGGCTTCAGGAATACCGTGGCCTACCAGCGCTTCTGGGAGGCGCGCACGCTGTGGGGCGAGCTGCTGATCGTCACCCGCAACCTGACCCGCCAGCTGCTGAGCCTGACCCCGGCCATGGCGCCAACCGAGCGCCGCCGGCTGGTGGATGCGCTGGCCGCCTTCAGCCATGCGTTGCGCGACCACCTGCGTGGCGGTGGCGATGGTGCCGACGTGCAGCGCCTGCTGGACGAGCCCACCCGCGCGCAACTGGCCGGCAAGGGCAACGTGCCCAGCGCGCTGCTGGGCCTGATCGGCCAGCGGGTGATGGCGGCGAGCCGCGAAGCGGGGGCGGGGGAGATGGTCCAGGCCACCCTCGACGAGCAACTGACCCGGTTGTCCTACGTGCTGGGCGGCTGCGAGCGCATCAAGAACACGCCCATCCCCTATCCCTACATCCTCATGCTGCACCGCATCGTTCACGTGTACTGCTTCCTGCTGCCGTTCTGCCTGGTGGACGCCATCGGCTGGTTCACGCCCTTCGCGGTCTGCGTGCTGGCGTACACCTTCTTCGGCCTGGACGCCCTGGGCGACCAGATCTCCGACCCCTTCGACACCCAGCCCAACGACCTGCCGCTGAATGCCATGTGCCGCAACATCGAGATCACGGTGCTGGAGTTACTGGACGAGCCGGCGCCCGAGCCGGAGCAGCCGATCAAGGGCGTGCTGCTCTGACTCCGGCGTCTTTCAGCTACCGGCCTCAGGCCGTCTGCTCGAAGGCCTCCAGGGCACGCAGCGAGTAGATGTAGGCGGCGCCGGCGTTGAGCGAGATGGCGGTGGCCAGGGCCTGGGCCAGTTCGGCCTCGGTGGCGCCGGCTTTGCGCGCGGCCTCGGCATGCACGCCGATGCAGCCGTCGCAGCGGGTGGTGATGGCCACGGCCATGGCGATCAGTTCGCGGGTCTTGGCGTCGAGCGCGTCGCCATCGCTGGCGGCGGCACCCAGGGCCTGGTAGGCGGCGAGCATCTTGGGATGGGACTTGCCGAGCTTGCCGAAGGCTTTTTTAACGGCGGGAACGTAGTCGGACCAGTTGAACAGCATGATGGCTTCTCCTAGCTTTGCACGGGGCCGGTAATCGGCCGGTGAGGAGAGTTTCCCGCTGGCGCGCTCCCGGCGTTTTGCATTCCTGCCCATCCCTTTGCCGAAACGTCCCAATGCATGCATTCGACCACCTGATCGACCTGGCCAACCTGCGTGGCGTGCTGGACCTGCGCTGCCAGCTGCACGGCAACTGGGCCCTGGACCACCCACGCCTGCCGGCGGGCCAGGCCAGCTACCACATCCTGCTGCGCGGCGAGTGCCGCCTGGAACTCGCCGGCCAGCCGCCCCGACGCCTGCGCGCGGGGGAGATCCTGCTGCTGCCGCGTAGCGACTCCCACCTGTTGCAGGCAGACCAGACGGGACGCGTGCGCACCCCGCCGTCCCCGTACCAAGAGCCCGGGCGCATCCCGCTGCTGCGCATCGGCCAGGGCGGGGAGGGCTTCGAGATGCTCTGCGGGCGCATCCACTACAGCCCGGGTGCGACCCTGCTGGAGGCCTTGCCCGATGTGCTGGTGGTGCAGGCCGGCGGCGCCCCGGAGGGGCGCCTGGCTGCGGTGGTGGAGCTGATGCGGCTGGAGGCCGAGGGCGAGGAGGTGGCCAACCAGGTGATGGTCGACGGGCTCTCGGTGATCCTCTTCACCCTGGTGATGCGCGCCTACCTGCAAGCGCGCCAGGACCTGCCGGGCATCTTCGCCCTGCTGCGCGACCGGCGCCTGGGCAAGGCGGCGCTGGCGCTGCTGGCGGACCTCTCGCGGGAGTGGCCGGTGGAGGCCCTGGCGGCCGAGGCGAACATGTCCCGCTCCAGCTTCATGCGCAGCTTCACCCAGCTCGCCGGCACCTCGCCCGGCGCCCTGGTCACGCGCCTGCGCCTGGAGCGTGCGCAACAGCTGCTGCTGGGCACGGCGATGAGCATCGGCGCCATCGCGCTGGACGTCGGCTACCCCAGCCAGGCGTCCTTCAGCCGCGTGTTCCGCCAGCACCTGGGCGAGTCGCCGGCGGGGTACAGGCAGCGCGGTCGCGGGTAATGGGCCAGGGATTGGCGGGGGCTCCTCCGTAGGAGCGGCTTCAGCCGCCAAAGGCCGCTCGCCGGTCTTCGGCTGTGGCTGCAACTTCGCTTCGTTTCACGACGACTGCGATCGGGTCTACCCCTCCGGGTATTACCCCTTGGGGTAGGGCTCAGGCACTGGCGGCCTGGATATCGGGCATGTGGAAGCGCCGCCACTTGTTCGGGGTGGTGCCTTCGAGCTTGTTGAACACGCGGCAGAAGTGCGACTGGTCGGAGAAGCCGCATTCCTGGCTGATCCGCGAGATGGGCATGCCCGGGTTCAGCAGCAGCTCCTTGGCGCGGCGGATGCGGTAGTGCAGTGACCACTCCTGGGGCGACAGCCCGGTGGCCTTCTTGAACGCGCGGGAGAAGTGGCTGCGCGACAGCGCGCACTGCTCGGCCACCTCGGCGATGAACAGCCGCGAGGACAGGCTGCCGGCCATGATCTCCTTGGCCTTGCGCTCCTGCCAGGGCGCCAGGGCGACCCGTTCGCAGCGGGCCGGCAGGGGCGCGCGGTAGCGCTGCAGCAGGTGTTCGCAGAGTTGCAGGCTGGCCTGTTGCAGGGATGGCCCGCTCGCCGGTTCGGGGGCCTGGAGGCTGTCCTTGAGCGACAGCAGCAGTTCGTAGGTGCGGTGGTCGAGGGTGGCGACCGGGGCGGCAAGGTCGGTCATGGCGGCTCTCCTGTGCAAGGTGGCACCAGCCTGCCGCTTCGCTGCCGTCGCGTCCTTTGGGGAGCCTTAAACGTCCTGAATGCGCCCTTCAGCCTCGCCGAGCGCGGGCAGGGTGAAGAAGAACAGGCTTTCCCCATGGCGCCCCTGGGTGGCGCGCAGGGTGCCGCCGTGGGCGGCGACGATGGAGGAGCAGATCGCCAGGCCCATGCCCATGCCGCTCGCCTTGGTGCTGTAGAAGGCCTGGAACACCCGTGCCTGGTCTTCGGCGGCGATGCCGGGGCCGGTGTCTTCCACCGTCACCAGGATCTCCCCACCCACCCGTTGCGAGCCGATGGTCAGCCGCCGCGCGCCCGGTGGCAGGGACTGCATGGCTTCCACCGCATTGGTGATGAGGTTGTGCATGACCTGCTGCAGCTGCACCGCATCCCCCCGGGCGCGGGCGTCGTGGGCCAGCGCCAGGGTCACGCTGACGTGCTTGTCGTGGATGTCGGCCTGGGTGATGGCGAGCACGGAGCGGATCACCTCGTCCACCTGCACGGGCGCGTGGTCGGGAGGTGCCTGGCGGGCGAGGGCGCGCACGGCGGTGACGATGCCCGCCGCGCGCTGGCCTTCGGCGAGGATGTCGCGGATGCCTTCCAGGGCGTCGTCGATCTGCGGGTGGGCCCGCTCGAGCCAGCGGATGCTGGCACCGGCATTGGAGAGGATCGAGGCCAGCGGCTGGTTGATTTCGTGGGCGATGGAGGCAGCCAGCTCCCCGAGCACGGTGGCCTGGGCGGTGCGCTCCAGCTCGCTGCGGGCGGTGCGCAGGTCGGTCTCGGTGCGGCGCCGCTCGGTGATGTCGGAGATGACGCCGATGAAGGTCTCGGCGCCGTCGTCGGGTTCGCCGGCCAGTTCCAGGTAGCGTGGGCCGCCGTCCAGCTCGAGGGTGCGGAACTCCAGGCGGAAGGCCTCGTGCTGCTCGACGGCGTGGGCGAGGGTGGTGTGGAAGCGCAGGCGGTCGTCGGGGTGTACCAGCAGGGCCGGGTCGTGCAGCGGATCGCCGCCACCGGGCAGCGGCAGCCCCAGTTCCGCCACCAGGCGCCGTGTCCAGGGCGAGGGCTCCTCGGCGGGGCGCCAGACGAAGGTGCTGTAGCGGCTTACCGCCTGGCCGATGGCCATCAGCGCCTGGGTGCGGCGCAGGGTGTCCTCGCCGAGGCGTCGCCTGCGGTTTTCCGCCAGCAGGTCGGTGTACAGGCGCGCGTTGCTCAGGGAGATGGCCGCCTGGGCCGCCAGCAGCTCCAGCACGTCCACCCGTGCCGGCTCGAAGGCCCCGGGCGTCAGGGTGTTCTCCAGGTAGAGCACGCCGATGGTCTCGTTCTGCTTGAGCAGCGGCACGCAGGCCACCGAGGCGCATTCCAGGCGCAGCAGGTAGGGGTCGTCCTCGAAGCGGCGTAGCGCCTCGGTGCCGTCGAGCACCAGCGATTCACGGTGGCGCATCACGTGGGCGACCAGGCTCAGGGGCGCGGCGTCGGTGGCGGTGGGGTTGGCCCGCAGGCGGATGTCGATGCCGCTGGCGTCGGCCAGGCCGCTGGCCTCGACCCGCAGCGCCCCGGCATCGGCCAGCAGCAACGCGGCATAGGTGGCACCCGCATGCATGGCGGTGTTGGCCAGCAGGGTCTTGATCAGCGCGTCCGGCTCGATCTCCCGCGACAGGGCCTGGCAGGCGCGGGTGATGGCGACCATGTCCAGCTGCTGCGCGCCCGGCAGCACGGCGCCCGGGGGCGGCACGGCGGGTTGCTCGCGGAGGAAGGCGTGCTGCGCCTCCAGCTGGTCGGCGAGCTTCTTCGCCCCCCAGCGGCGCCAGGCGTCGCGCGCCAGGCGCAGGTGGGTCTGGGCGCCGAACGCCAGGCCGAGGGCGGCGAGGTGGCGCGCCTCCAGCTCGTGGGCCAGGCCGCGGATATGGATGGCACCGCACTGGGTGGCCTTGGCGATGGCGTCCTCGTAGTGCTGCAAGGCCGCCATGTCGTGCCCGCCGATGCGCAGCACCTCGGCTTCGGCCAGGGCCAGGCGGTCGGCGAAATAGCGCGGGTTGGTGCCGGCCCACAGGCGCAGCCGCCCGAGCGGCTGCTCGAAGTCCTGGGCTATGCCGCTGCTGCTCTGCAGTGCGGCGCGGTTGAGCACGGTGAACAGTGCGAGGTCGATCTGGTGGATGTGCACCGGCGCTGCCCAGGTCAGCGCCCAGGCCCGGTCCAGGTGGCCGGCGGCCCGCTCGAAGGCGCCTTCGAGGAAGTGGAACAGGCCTTCGAACAGCTGCCACCAGAAATGCAGCGGCCCCATGCTGCTCTGCGCGACGCGTTCGGCGATGGCCTCCGGGGCGGGAATGGGGATGGGCGTGCCGACCTCGCCGGCCAGGCGGCGGATGTACAGGGCCTGGGTGTAGAGGATGGTCTGCGCGTCGACGAACTCCAGGTTGCGTGCCAGCTCCAGGCCGGAGTCGATCTGCCGCAGCATGCGCTCGATGGGGGCGCCCAGCACCAGCAGGTCGGACACCACATGGGTGTTGGCGTAGCAGGCGAAGCTCGGGGTGCCCTGGGCCAGGCTCTGGCGGTAGGCGGTCTCGGCGCATTCCAGGGCGAAGGGCAGGGGCCGGGTCCAGGCGCTGACCTGGTCCAGCGCCACCAGGGTGGAGATGCGCGCGGAGGCGTAGCCCTCCTGGTCGGCCAGGCGCCGCGCCAGGGCGGTGAGCTCGAAGCCCTCGCGGCAGGCGTCATGGCGCTGGGCGATGCTCACGCCGAGCCAGGCCAGGGCGTGCACCGCGGCGGCGCTCATGCCGTGCTGCAGGCTGAGTTCGAGAAGGCGGCAGGTGCTCAGCAGCATCAGGTTGGGGTGGATGAACGAGCCGGGGATGACGATGCTGGCGAGCAGCTCCAGGGTCGCCAGCAACTGCGGTTCGCGCACCCTGGGCAGGCGTTCGAGGATCGCTGGCGATTGCGCCGAGAGCGCCCGCTCCACGGCTCGCCAGGCCTGCTCGGTCTCCTCGCCGCCGGGGTCCCGGGGCAGCGCGAAACCCAGGGAGGCGAGGCCGTCGATGGCGGTGTGCACCGCCCCGGCGTAGTCGCCGCGCAGGCAGCTGATCTCGCACTTGAGCCTGTGCAGCTCGCAGCGCTCGGTGTGGCCGTCGGCCTTGGCCAGCAGCACGCCGATGCAGGCTTCCGCCGCCGTGTAGTCGGCGCTGAGGATCAGGCACTGGGCGTAGAGCAGCTCCACGGCGCGGCCCAGCGATTCGTGGTGCGGCACCTGCATCCGCAGCAGTTCTGCCGCGTGGTGCAGGTAGGCCAGCGCGGTGGAAGCGGCGGCGGAGGCCTTGGCCAGCCGCGCGGCGTGCATCAGCAGTTCGATGAAGTCCAGGCGGCGGGAGGCGTCCAGGGTCTCGCCGCCGATGGCCAGCACCTGGGTGGCGACGCGGAACACGGCCTCGGGCAGGGCGGCGGCGGGCAGGGCGTCGAGCAGCGCCTGGGCGAACGCCAGGTGCATCGCCTGGCGGGTGGCCTCGGGCAGTTGCGCCCGGGCCGACTCCCACACCGCGTCGTGGGTGAAGGCGAGGCCGTCCTGGTATTCGCCCACCAGCCCCGCCTTGAACGCCGGGCGCAGCAGGTTGAACAGCTGCGGCACGTCGGTGCCGCTGACCAGCGCCAGCGCCTCCGGGGGCGTGTGGTTGCCGAGCAGCGCCAGGCGGCCGAGGGCGCGACGGGTGCGCTCGGGCAGGCGCTCCAGGCGCGAGCGCATCATCGCGGCGACATCGTCGAACAGCGCCGGCGGCGCTTCGGGCCGTTCGCTGCTTTCACGCAGCACGGCGATGGCCTGCGACACGTACAGCGGGTTGCCGTTGCCGCGCTGGCTGAGGCGCCCGGCCAGCAGCGAGCGCTCGGCGGGGTGCAGGTCCAGTTCGCTGGACAGCAGGGTGGCGATTTCGCTGGCCGCCAGCGGGTGCAGGCGCAGCTCCAGGGTGCGCGCGCCCAGGGCGCGGCAACGCTCGATGAACGCCGGCAGGCGGGAGGCTTCGCCGAGCGGCTCGTCGCGGTAGGCAGCGATCAGCAGCAGGTGGTCGAAAAGCGTGGGGCCGAGCTCTTCGAGGAAGGACAGGCTCTCCGGGTCGATCCACTGCACGTCGTCGAGGAACAGGATCAGCGGGTGCTCGGCCCGGGCGATGAGCCCCAGCAGGCGCTGCAGGGTGCCGTGCAGGTGGCGCCGCGCCTCGCTCACCGGTGGCGCGCCGGCGCTGCCGAGGGGGCCGGTCAGCCATTCCAGCTCCGGCACCACGCGGGCGGCCAGGTCACCGTGCTCGCCCACGGCATCGCGCAGGCGCCGGCCCCAGCGCTTCACGTCTTCCGGCGACTCGCCCACCAGCCGCGCGAACAGCGAGGACAGCGCCGAGGCGAGCACTGCGTAGGGCAGGTTGTGCCGGGCCTGCTCGCACTTGCCGTTGGCGAACAGCAGGGTGTCGGCCGGCAGGTTGCGCCACAGGTGGCGCACCAGGGTGGTCTTGCCGATGCCGGGCTCGCCCTCGATCAGCAGGGCGCCGCCGCACCCTCGCTGCAGGCGGCGCACGGCCGCGTGCAGGGTCTGCAGTTCGGCTTCACGGCCCACCAGCGGTGCGCTCGGCCGGCGGCCGGGGGAGCTGTCGCGCTGGGCGTCGGAGCGGCCGATGCTGCCCAGCTCGCGCCATTCGTTGAGGAAGCGGCGCAACTCGGCTTCCAGCGCCAGGGCCGACTCGGGGCGCTTCTCCGGCTGCTTGTGCAGCAGCCAGGCGACCAGCTCTTCCAGCGCGGCGGGCAGCCCCGGACGCCAGCGGGCGATGGCGGGGGCGGGCACGGCCACGTGCATGTGCAGCCACTGCACCGGGTCGCTGGCGTTGAAGGGCAGGTGGCCGGTGAGCAGCCGGTAGAAGGTCACGCCCAGGGCGTACAGGTCGCCGCGCTGGGAGCCGGGAGCGCCGGGGCGGCCGGCCCGCTCCGGGGCGAGGTAGGCGAGGCTGCTGTCGGTGCTGTGCAGGGGGGCGTCCGGGCAGCCTTCGCCCAGCACGGCGAAGGCGAAGCCGGTGAGGCGGATTTCGCCGTCGCTGCCGAGGAAGAGGTTCTCCGGGCGGATGTCGCGGTGCACGAGCCCGCGACGGTGCGCCTGGGCCAGGGCGCTGGCGGCGGCGACCGCCACGCGCAGGAAACGCTCCACCGAGAGCGCCCCCATGATCAGGCCGGACAGTGGGCGGCCATCCTGGTCGTCGAGCAGCAGCGCGGGGCCGCGCGGCGTCGTCAGCAGGGCCAGCGGCGGTACGGCCCAGGCGGCGTCCAGACAGGGCGCCATGGCGTATTCGCGGTCCAGCCGGGCCTGCTCCCTGGCGCAGGCGCGAGGGCCGGCGCCGACCAGCAGCCAGCGCCGCTGCGAGGTGGCGTCATGCAGGCGCCAACGGGTCAGGCCATCGTGCTCGTCGATACGCTCCCAGCGCGCCCGGGCCACCCGCTCTTCGTCGAAGGCGAGCAGGTCGTCGGCGTCCCCCTGGCGGACGATGGCGGCGCGCGGCGGTGGCGTCATGGCCGCCCCAGCAGCGCTTCGCCGATGGCCGCCAGCAGCACCTCGGCGGTGAAGGGCTTGGCGATGAAACCCACTGCGCCCTGTTGCCGCGCGAGGCCGATGGCCTGCTCGCTGGCGCGGGCCGACATGCAGATCACCGGCACCCTGCTGCCCCGGGCGTTGAGGCTGCGCTGCACGTCCTGGCCCTGCAGGCCGGGCATGCACAGGTCGAGCAGCACGCAGTCGGCCTGCTCCTTCCAGGGGGAGGCGAGGAAGCTCTCGCCGGACTGGAAGCAGACCGGGCTGTAGCCCTCGGATTTGAGGAGGTTGGCGACGCCCTTGCGGACTGAAGGGTCGTCGTCGATCACACACACGACGCGCATGCTGGGCCTTGGACGGTGGGAGGAAGGGGGCGCCACCGACAGCATGTCCGCGAGCCCTTTCAAGCCTGCGGATCGCTGCGTTGATGCGGCTCGGGAAGCCTGCCGAGCATCTTACCCACCAGCAGCAGGTCCACCAGCGTGCGTGTGCCCAGTTTTGTCATGATGTGCTTTTTGTGCACCTTGACCGTCACTTCCTGAAGCCCCAGTCGCGCCGCGATTTCCTTGTTCATGCAGCCTTCCAGGAGCAGCAGGAACACCTCCTGCTCGCGCGGCGTCAGCCCCGCGTAGCGCTCGCGCGCAGCGGCCAGGCGACGGCTTTCGGCGTGCCGCGCGGCCGCCTGGCGCATCGCCTCGTGCACGTTGCCGAGCAACTGCCGCTCATCGAAGGGCTTGGTCAGGAAGCCCTCGGCGCCGGCCTTGATCGCCCGCACCGACATGTCGATGGTGCCGAAGCCGGTCATGAAGACGATGGGCAGCGGTGCCTCGCGGCGGATCAGCTCGGCCTGCAGGTCGAAGCCGCTGCCCTGGCTCAGGCGCACGTCCAGCAGCAGGCAGCCCGGCAGGGTGAAGTCGCAGTGGCCGAGGAAGGCCTCCGCCGACTCGTGGCCGATGGCGCTGATGCCCGCCGACCGCAGCTGGCGCACCAGGGCCGCGCGTACGGCGGGCTCGTCGTCCACCACATGGACATGGACCTTCGGCAGCTCCTCGCCGGGGGGGTAGGCGTCGGCGGCGTTGGCTTCGGTGCCCACCGACACGCGGGTGATCTGCGCCAGGTTCAGGCGGTAGCCGCGCCCAGGGATGGTCTCCAGCATCTGGCGGTCCAGCCCCAGGGCCTTGCGCAGGGTGGAAACGTGCACCTGCAGGTTGTTCTCCTCGACCACGGTGTCCGGCCAGATGCTGCGGATCAGCTCGTCCTTGGTCACCAGCCGGTTGGGCGCCGCCAGCAGCGCCTCGAGGACATCGAATGCGCGGCTGCCGAGGCGGACCGGGGCGTCCTCGTGGAAGGCTTCGCGCCGCTCCAGCGACACCCATGCGTTGCCTAGACGGATCATGCTCATGCCTGTGCGTGGGGTTCGTGTGACCGGCCGGCCCGGCTCGGGCGGCCACGGGGCAGTCAATCACAGGTGGCGGGGCGGCTCCTTGTACAGGAGTGCTGAGTGCTTCCCCGCAGGAGCGAATTGATTGGCGATGGCCCGCCACCGGCCACGTCGGACCGACCCGGGATGCAGGGTGGGCCACGCGCCATCGGTCCACCATCCGGGGTCATGCCGGGCCCCGCGGGTGGAAGGGAAGGCGCCCTTCATCCTGTACAGCGGGCGTGTCAGAGGCTGCCGCCCAGCGGGTATTCGACGATCAGGTAGAGGCGGTCGATGTCGGCGCCGGCCTGGGCGTCGTTGGCGCGGTGGGTGACGTGGGCGAGGCTGAGGGCGAGATCGCGGGCGGGGCCGGATTGCAGGGTGTAGCGCAGGTCGAGATCACGCTCCCAGTGGCGGCCGCCGCTGCCCTGCTGGGGCTGGAAGCGGCCGCTGGCATCGTCGAACGGGGCGTAGGCGCCGCCTTGCGGGGCGTGGCTGCCGTCGATGCCGCTGCCGCGCACGTAGCGGGCCGAGAGGGTGAGGCCGGGCCAGCCTGCGGCGCTGGCGTCCCATTGATAGCGCGCCTGCCAGGAGCGTTCGCCGGGGCCGTTGAAGTCGGCGTACTTGATGGAGTTGGCCAGGTAGATGGAGTCGCCGCCGACGAAGTCGAAGGGTGTGTCGCCCTGGATCTTCTGGTAGGCCAGGCTCAGCGCGTGGCTGCCCAGGGCGAGGCGGCCCAGCAGGCTGTAGGCGAGGGTGTCGATGCGCCCGGCCCGCCGCTCGCCGGTGTCGCGGGTGCGGTAGAGGTTGGCGTCCAGGGCGAGGTCGCCGAGGCGGCCGTTGAGGTTGGCGTAGGCCTGGCGCCAGGTGTCATCCAGTTGCGAGGCGTAGAGCGCGCCGCCGAGGGGGGAGCCGGCCGGTGCCCACCGGGCGCCGGCGAGGCTGATGCCGCCGTGGCGGGTACTGGCGCCGTAGCCGTCGAAGTCATCGTGGCCGGAGCTGGCGGCCTGGTTCCTGAACGCGGTGAAGCGCCCGGCCTGTAGGCGCAGCGCCTCCAGGGCCTGGCTGTCGAGGAACCAGCCGGTGGCGTATTCGGGTTGCAGGCGCTTGTCGGCGGTGTCGAGCACCGGGGTTTCCACGGTCATCTCGCCGACCCGCAGCAGGGTGTCGGCGAAGGACAGCCTGAGCGCGCCGCCGGCGCTGGCGTACTCGCGCTCGCTGGCGCCGTCGCTGTCCAGGGGCAGCAGGCCGGTGCCCGCGTGGCCGCGCCCGCCGTCGAGCTTGAGGCCGAGGAAGGCGTGCAGGTCGACGCCGAGGCCGAGGGTGCCCGGTGTGAGGGCCGACTCCAGGTTGGCGATGAAGCCCTGGGCCCATTCGCGGCGGTAGGCCTGCCCGGAAGGCGAGGTGGAGCGGAATTCGTTGTCCAGCAGGTAGTTGCGCGCCAGCAGCGACCAGTCGGCGAGCGGCGTGGTGTCGGCGTGCACGGGGCTGCCGGCCAGCAGCAGGAGGCCGGCGAGGGTTCGGGGGGCGTAGGTCACCTGGCGTCCTCTGTGGCGGAGGTGGGGGCGGCAGCGCCGCCCCCCGGGTGCATCAGTGGCCTTCGGAGGCGTTGAACATGGTCTTGGCGTAGATCAGGCCTAGGCCGTAGGCGCCGCCGTGTTCGATGGAGGTCTTCACGGTCTGGTCGTAGGTTTCGCCACGGGCCCAGTCGCGTTGCAGTTCGAGCAGGTACTGCAGCGAGGTCATGGGGCGGGCGCCGAGCTGGATCATGCGTTGCAGGGCCATCTCGTGGGCTTCGTCGGAGACGTCGCCGCAGGCGTCGGCGATGACGTAGACCTCGAAGCCCTGATCCAGCGCGGAGAGGGCCGGGCCGACGATGCAGACGGAGGTCCAGAGGCCGGCGAGGACGATCTTGTTCTTGCCCAGGCGGTTCACTTCCGCGGCGATGCGCGGGTCTTCCCAGGTGTTCATGGTGGTGCGGTCGATCACCTCGTGCTCGGGGAACACCGACTTGATCTCGTCGAAGATCGGCCCCGAGAAGCTCTTCTCGGCGACGGTGGTGAGGATGGTGGCGACGCCGAATTCCCGGGCGGCCTTGGACACCAGGGCGGCGTTGTTGCGCAGGGTCACCGCGTCGATGGATTGGGTGGCGAAGGACATCTGCGACTGGTGGTCGATGAGGATCAGGGTGTGGTCCAGCGGGTTGAGCAGGGTCTTGCCCGGAACGGCGGAAGCGGTGGCCATGGAGGTCTCCTCGTGGATGGCGATACGACGATGATCGCCGGCGGACACCGGCGAAGCTCGAACCACTATGGCAAAGCCGCCGGTGCCGATATTGCACCGGTGTGCTGAGCTGTTGTGCGCGCCGCAATGCGCGTTGCAGAGCCGTTGGCGCCTGCCCGGCAGGCAACTTCTCAGGGGCGTTGCCAGTGCAGCACATGCGTGCAATCCCGCTGTCCGATGGCGGTGGATAGTGGTGGTCTCGACGGCTGCCAATGACCTGTCGACACCCATCGATGACGATTCCAACCCACGCTCAACTGGAGGTTTGCATGACGACGTTCGTGACCCGTGACGGCACCGAGATCTATTACAAGGACTGGGGCAGCGGCAAGCCCGTGCTGTTCAGCCATGGCTGGCCGCTGGATGCCGACATGTGGGAATACCAGATGCAGTACCTGAGCAGCCGCGGCTACCGCACCATCGCCTTCGACCGCCGTGGCTTCGGTCGTTCCAGCCAGCCGTGGAGCGGCTACGACTACGACACCTTCGCCGACGACATCGCCCAGCTGATCGAGCACCTGGACCTGCACGAGGTGACCCTGGTGGGCTTCTCCATGGGCGGTGGCGACGTCAGCCGCTACATCGGCCGCCACGGCACCGGGCGGGTCGCCAGGCTGGCGCTGCTGGGCGCGGTGACGCCGATCTTCGGCAAGACCGCCGACCATCCGCTGGGTGTGGAGCAGGCCGTGTTCGATGGCATCAAGGACGGCCTGCTGAAGGACCGCGCGCAGTTCATCGCCGACTTCGCCGCGCCCTTCTACGGCATCAACCATGGCCAGCAGGTTTCCCAGGGCGTGCTCACCCAGACCCTGAACATCGCCCTGCTGGCCTCGCTCAAGGGCACCCTCGATTGCGTGACCGCCTTCGCCGGCACCGACTTCCGCGGCGACCTGGCCAAGGTCGACGTGCCGACCCTGGTGATCCACGGCGACGACGACCAGATCGTGCCGCTGGAGGCCACCGGCAAGCTGGCGGCGGAATCGATCCCCGGTGCGCTGCTCAAGGTCTACGCAGGCGCCCCCCATGGCTTCGCCGTGACCCACGCGCAGCAGCTGAACGAGGACCTGCTGGCGTTCCTCGCGCAGTGACCGCGCGTCCGGCCGCCCGCAGGGGTGGCCGGCCCACTGGGCTTCAGTCCGTCGCCGTGGCGAAGGCCTCGGCGATGGCGTCGATCACCACCCGCACCCGCGCGGTATGGCGCACGTCCTTGTGCGTCACCAGCCAGACGTCGTAGGGGCGGATCTCGCGTTCCTCCCACACCCGCACCAGTCCATCGCGCGCGCCGAGCGGCAGGGGTATCTCGCCCAGCCCCAGGCCACTGGCGACGGCATGGCGCACCATCAGGCCCGAGGTGCAGGTGATGGCGATGCGGCCGTTGCCGATGGGCTCGGACGCCAGGGTCACGTCCTTGCCGCTGTCCAGGTAGGGCTGGTAGAGCACCAGGTCGTGGTCGGCGAAGGACGCCCCCGGTTCGGGGGTGCCATGTGCCTGCAGGTAACCCGCCGTGGCGAACAGGCCCGCGCTCCAGCGCGCCACCCGGCGTACCACCAGGTCGGGGTTGTCCGGCTTCTGGTTGCGCACGGCGATGTCCGCTTCGCGCTTGGTCAGGTTGAGCATCTGCGTCGAGGCCTGCAGCTGCACTTCGATGTTCGGGTGCTCCAGGCGCATGCGTGCCATGGCCGGGATGATGAAGTCGGTGGCGAAGGACTCGGTGGTGGTGACCCGCACCACGCCGGCCAGGCGGTCGTCCATGCCGAGGATGCGCCGCTGCAGGTCGGCGGCGGAGGCTTCCATGTCCAGGGCGGCGGCCATCGCCACCTCGCCGGCGGCGGTCAGGGCGTAGCCTGCCGAGGTGCGCAGGAACAGCGTGGCGCCCAGGGACTGTTCCAGCGAGGCGAGCCGGCGGCCGACGGTGGCCTGGTCGACGACCAGCGCGCGGGCGGCGCCGCGCAACGTCTGTTCGCGGCACAGGGCGAGGAAGATGCGGGCGTCGTCCCAGTTCATCCGGGGCTCCTGCTTGATGCAAAAATGCATGGCTGTGGTTGGAAAACGCTGCATTATTTCATCTTTCCACCGGCTTATCCTCCTCTCATCGCGACGCCGTCACGTCACCCGAGAGGTCATCATGGATTCCGCCCCGTCACTCGCATCCTCCCGCCGCTCGCCCTGGTTGCCCATCTGGGCGGGCATGTGCGCCAGCCTGGTGGGTATCGGGCTCGCCCGGTTCGCCTATACACCGCTGGTGCCCGCGCTGATCGAGGCGCACTGGTTTTCCGCCTCGGCGGTGTTCTACCTCGGCGCGGCGAACCTCGCGGGCTACCTGGTCGGTGCCCTGGCCGGTCGGCCGCTGGCCCGGCGCTTCTCCAGCCCCGCCGTGCTACGCGCGATGATGCTGCTGGTGACCCTGTCGTTCTTCGCCTGCGCGGTGCCCTTGTCCCTGGGCTGGTTCTTCGCCTGGCGGCTGTTCTCCGGCATTTCCGGTGGCGTGATCATGGTGCTGGCCGCCAGTACCATCCTGCCGCGGGTGCCGCCGCAGCGCCGGGGCCTGGCGGGGGGCGCGATCTTTCTCGGCCTGGGCCTGGGCATCGCCGGCTCCGGGACCCTGGTGCCGCTGCTGCTGTCTTCCGGCCTGCGCCAGGCCTGGGTCGGGCTCGGCGCGGTGGCGGCGTTGCTGACGCTGTCCAGCTGGTGGGCCTGGCCTCGCGAGGGGGCGCACCTGGCCGACGTGGCGCCGTCGCCCGCACCCGGTGGCGCAGGCGGCGTCCACCTGCTGTTCGCGCAGTACGCGCTGATGGCGGTCGGCCTGGTGGCGCCGATGATGTTCCTGGTGGACTACGTGAGCCGCAGCCTGGGGGCCGGCCACCACGCCGGGGCGCTGCTGTGGACGCTGTACGGCCTGGGGGCGACGCTCGGACCTGTGGTGTACGGCTTCCTCGCCGACCACCTGGGCGCGCGCAGGGCCATCCGCCTGGTGCTGGCGGTGCAGGCCGTCGCCCTCGGCGTGCTGCTGGAGTCCGGCGACCTGCGCGTGCTGGCTGCGGCGGCGCTGCTGATCGGCTCCTTCCCGCCGGGCATCGTGCCGCTGGCCCTGGCGCGGGTGCACCAGCTGGTGGCCGACCACCCTCGGCAGACCGCCACCTGGAGCCGCGCGACGGTGTCCTTCGCCACCTTCCAGGCGCTGGCCGGCTATGGCTACTCGATGTTGTTCTCGGCGAGCGGCGGCAGGTATCAGGCGCTGTTCGCCGTCGCCCTGGGCGCCATCGTCCTGGCGCTGCTCCTGGATCTGTCGCTGGCACTGAAGGCGCGCGTGGGGTTGCGGTTCGCGCAACGGGCGGGGAGCGGGGCGGCCTGAGGGACCCGTGGCGAAAAAAGCACAACGGCACAATTTCCCGGCGCCGCGACGGCCCACCATCTGCACGCCGGTGGCCGCTCGTCGGCACCCGGCCCAAGGCCCTACTTCACGGGGCGCAACGGCTGAAAGAGCCAGACTATCGACCTTCAATGCTGCCTCTATTAGACCTCCTCCAATGGAGGTCTAGTCTTGCTCTAGCGTTGGGCTCGGTCCCGCGCCAGACCTGATGAAGGGATAACAACAGAGCCCTGCTGCCCGCTGTTGGAATATCGCTGCACCGTGCATCCGTGGAACCGTGCGATCCGTCGACCGCCACTCCGCAGACGGCGGCCGGCGCGACCGTTCCGACCCCGGGCAGAGGGGCACACGCGACCCGAGGTGGATCCAGATGTCGACCGAATCGAAATGCCCGTTCAACCATGCCGCTGGCGGCGGCACCAGCAACCGTGACTGGTGGCCGAAGCAACTGAACCTGAAGATCCTCCACCAGCATTCCTCCCTGTCCGATCCGATGGACCCGGACTTCGACTACGCCAAGGCCTTCAAGAGCCTCGACTTCCAGGCGGTGAAGCGCGACCTGCACGCGCTGATGACCGATTCCCAGGACTGGTGGCCCGCCGACTTCGGCCACTACGGTCCGCTCTTCGTGCGCATGGCCTGGCACAGCGCCGGCACCTACCGCACCGGCGACGGCCGTGGCGGCGCGGGCACCGGCCAGCAACGCTTCGCCCCGCTCAACAGCTGGCCGGACAACGTCAGCCTGGACAAGGCGCGCCGGCTGATCTGGCCGATCAAGCAGAAGTACGGGCGCAACCTGTCCTGGGCCGACCTGATCGTGCTCACCGGCAACGTCGCCCTGGAGTCCATGGGCTTCAAGACCTTCGGCTTCTCCGGCGGCCGCCCCGATGTGTGGGAGCCGGACGAGGACGTCTACTGGGGCACCGAGACCGTCTGGCTGGGCGGTGACGAGCGCTATGGCAACACCAGGGCGGTGCAGGAGCCGGGCGACGGCACCCTGGTGGCCGAGCCCGGCAAGCACGGCCAGGAAGAGAGCCGCACCGGCCAGGGCCAGCGCAACCTGGAGAACCCCCTGGCCGCCGTGCAGATGGGCCTGATCTACGTGAACCCGGAAGGCCCCGAAGGCAACCCGGACCCGGTGGCCTCCGCGCGGGACATCCGCGAGACCTTCGGCCGCATGGCCATGAACGACGAGGAGACCGTGGCGCTGATCGCTGGTGGCCACGCCTTCGGCAAGACCCACGGCGCCGGCCCGGCCGACAACGTCGGGCCCGAGCCCGAAGCGGCCGGCCTGGAGGAACAGGGCCTGGGCTGGAGGAACGCCTTCGGCAGCGGCAAGGGCGGCGACACCATCACCAGCGGCCTGGAGGTGACCTGGACCTCGACGCCCACGCGCTGGAGCAACGAATACCTGGAGAACCTCTTCGGCTACGAGTGGGAGCTGACCAAGAGCCCGGCCGGCGCGCACCAGTGGCGGCCCAAGGGTGGCGCCGGCGACGGCAAGATCCCCGACGCCCACGACCCGGCCAAGCGCCGTGCGCCCTCGATGCTCACCTCCGACCTGGCGTTGCGCTTCGACCCGGCCTACGAGCAGATCTCGCGGCGCTTCCTGGCCAACCCGGACCAGCTCGCCGACGCCTTCGCCCGCGCCTGGTACAAGCTGATCCACCGCGACATGGGCCCGATGGCCCGCTACCTGGGCCCGGAGCTGCCCGCCGAGGAACTGCTGTGGCAGGACCCGATCCCGGCCGTCGACCACCCGCTGGTGGACGACGCCGACGTCGCCGCGCTCAAGGCCAAGGTGCTGGGCTCGGGGCTCTCGGTGTCGCAACTGGTGTCCACCGCCTGGGCCGCGGCCTCGTGCTTCCGTGGTTCGGACAAGCGTGGCGGCGCCAACGGCGGGCGCCTGCGCCTGGAGCCCCAGCGTTCGTGGGAAGCCAACCAGCCGGAGCAGCTGAAGAACGTACTGGCCGTGCTCGAGAGCATCCAGGCGCAGTTCAACGCGGCCCAGGCCGGTGGCAAGAAGATCTCCCTGGCCGACCTGATCGTCCTGGCCGGTGGCGCCGGCGTCGAGCTGGCGGCGAAGAACGCCGGGCACAGCATCACCGTGCCGTTCTCGCCGGGGCGCATGGACGCCTCCCAGGAGCAGACCGACGTCGAGTCCTTCGGCTTCCTCGAGCCCATCGCCGACGGCTTCCGCAACTACCTCAAGGGGCACTACAGCGTCTCCGCCGAGGAGCTGCTGGTGGACAAGGCGCAGCTGCTGACCCTCACCGCGCCGGAGATGACCGTGCTGGTCGGCGGCCTGCGCGTGCTCGGTGCCAACGTCGGACAGAGCAGGCACGGCGTGTTCACCCAGCGCCCGGAAACCCTGACCAACGACTTCTTCACCCACCTGCTGGACATGGGCGTGGAGTGGAAGCCGGCCTCGGCGAACAGCTACGAGGGGCGCGACCGCAAGACCGGCGAGCTGAAGTGGACCGGCACCCGCGTCGACCTGGTGTTCGGCTCCCACGCCCAGCTGCGTGCCATCGCCGAGGTGTATGCCAGCGCCGATGCCGGGGACAAGTTCGTCAAGGACTTCGTCGCCGCCTGGACCAAGGTGATGAACCTCGACCGCTTCGACCTGCGCTGAACACCGCCAGGGCCTGACCACGACGCCTCCTTCGGGAGGCGTCGTGCATTGCGGGGCATCGCAGTGCGGCATGGGGGGCATGCGCCTCTGGTATTGGTCGGCGCGCGCCGTGCTCCCTACAGTCGGGCGGCGTCCGTTGCGGTCGCTCATTCCAACAAGACCAGAAAGAGCCCCTTCATGCCCATTTCCCGTCTCAGCGCCATCGCCCTGGCGCTCCTGTCCTGCGGCACCGTGCACGCCGACTCCGCCGCTCCCGGCAAGCCCGCCACGGCCATCACCGCCGAGCTGAACCAGTCCTGGCTGCAGCGCCTGCCGTTCTCCGACACCGCCGATTTCGACGACGCCCGGCGCGGCCTGCTGGAGCCCTTCGATGGCGTCATCGCCAACGCCGAGGGCAAGGCGGTGTGGAACCGCCGCGCCTACAACTTCCTCGATGGCAATGATGCGCCGGCCAGCGTCAACCCGAGCCTGTGGCGCATCGCCCAGTTGAACAACATCGCCGGGCTGTTCGAGGTGCGCGAGCGCATCTACCAGGTGCGCGGCATGGACCTGTCGAACATGACCCTCATCGAGGGCGACAGCGGGCTGATTCTCATCGACCCGCTGATCAGCGCTGAGACCGCCCGCGCCGGCCTGGAGCTGTATTACAGGCACCGTCCGCGCAAGCCGGTGGTGGCGGTGATCTACAGCCACCCCCACGTCGACCATTTCGGTGGCGTGCGCGGGGTGATAGACGAGGCCGACGTGAAGGCCGGCAAGGTGCGGGTGATCGCCCCGGACGGCTTCTTCGAGCACGCGGTCAGCGAGAACGTGCTGGCCGGCCCGGCGATGATGCGCCGCGCCCAGTACATGTACGGCGCGCTGCTGCCGCGCGGCGAACGGGGCCAGGTGGACGCGGGCCTGGGCAAGGGCACGCCGAGCAACGCCACGGTGACCCTGATCGCCCCCAGCGAGGTGATCAGCCAGGCGGTGGAGACCCGCATCGTCGACGGCGTGGAGATCGAGTTCCAGCTCACTCCCGGTACCGAGGCTCCGGCGGAGATGAACCTGTACTTCCCGCAGTTCAAGACCCTGTGCATGGCGGAGAACGCCACCCACACCCAGCACAACGTGCTGACCCTGCGCGGCGCCCTGGTGCGCGATGCCAAGGTCTGGGCGCATTACCTGGACGACGCGCTGGTGCGCTATGGCGACAAGGCCGAGGTGCTGTTCGCCCAGCACCACTGGCCGACCTGGGGCGGCGCGCGGATCCGCGAGTACCTGGCCGACCAGCGCGACATGTACGCCTTTCTCGATAGCCAGACGCTGCGCCTGATCAACCAGGGGCTGACGCCCACCGAGATCGCCGCGAAGCTGACGACCCTGCCGCCGCGCCTGGCCGGCAAGTGGTACAGCCGCGACTACTACGGCTCCCTCAGCCACAACGTGCGCGCCGTGTACCAGCGCTACATGGGCTTCTACGACGGCAACCCGGCCAACCTCGACCCGCTGCCGCCGGAAGAGGCGGGCAAGCGCTACGTCGAGGCCATGGGCGGCGCCGGCGCGGTGCTGGCCGGGGCACGCAAGGCGGTCGAAGGCGGCGACTACCGCTGGGCGGCCCAGCTGCTCAACCACCTGGTCTTCGCCGAACCGGACAACCCGGCGGCGCGCGAGCTGCAGGCCGACACCCTGGAGCAGCTCGGCTACCAGAGCGAGAACGCCACCTGGCGCAACGTCTACCTCAGCGGCGCCCTGGAACTGCGCCAGGGGGTGGCCCGTGCCAAGGCGCGCAACAGCGCGCCGGACATGGTCCGGGCGCTGACCCCGAGTATGTTCTTCGACTACCTGGCGGTGCGCATCGACGCGATGAAGGCGGCCGACGAGGACCTGCTGATCAACTGGCGCTTCAGCGACCTGGGCGAGGACTACGCCCTGACCCTGCGCAACGGCGTGCTCACCCACCGCAACGGCGCGCGCCATGCCGAGCCGGACGTCAGCCTGAGCATGACCAAGGCGCTGCTCGACCGCATCGCCCTCAAGGAGACGGGCTTCCTCAAGGAGTCGATGATCGGCGGCATCGAGATCGAGCAGGGGCGGATCAAGCTGCTGCGGCTGCTCGGCGGGCTGGACGAGCCCAACCCGCAGTTCAACCTCGTCACCCCCTGAACCCCGCGTCATGCCCGCCGGGGCCGGTGGGCAGGGTGCTTGCGCATTGGGGAAGCCCGCAGGAGTGAGTTCTTTGGTGTTGTCTGCGTTAGCTGTTGTGGATTCAATGCAAAGGTTCAAGAGCGGCGCCTTCAGGGCCATTCTGGATTCCTGGCACGCCCACCGCATGGGTTTCGCTTCGCTCTACACCATCCTACGAAAGCCGCCAGACGCCCCTTCAGGAGGCCGAGCGTAATCATCGTTTCATGGGTTGAACGACATGGATGTCGCGAGAGCCGCGATGGGCCAGGGATGGCCCTTCGCGGCGTGCCCCTGAAACGATGATGGAGCGAGGGAACCCGACGCAGTCGGCCGTATGCAGGGGCAAGCCTCTTTGGTTCCTTTCCTGGCGACTGAAGAAAGAAACTCGCCCGGCAAGGCGAAACAGAAGCCATCAGCAAAGCTCGGCAATCAACTGAACTCGAAATCATCCAGCAACACTTAACGCAGATGGGCGTTCCAGGCATCCAGAATGGCCTTCAAAGCGCCGTTCTCAAGACCGCCGCACGCTGCTTCCGGCGAACTCCAGGTGCACGCTCTGCGGTCCGGTTACTGCCCATCGCATCCGCCTGCGTAGCCCGGGCTTCAGCCCGGGGATGCGGGTCAGCCCGTCATCGCGGCCTTCACCATCGCCAGCAGCGTCATCGCCACCATCGCCAGGCCGGTGCCGAGCACGGCGGCGGTGCGGGGGCGGCCGCGTTCGTCGCGGAGCATGGCGAGGCCGTGGCGGTAGCGTGGGCGCTGGCCGAGCCAGAGGGCGACGGCGCTGCCGAGGGCGAGCAGGGCCAGCGTCGGTTCGGCACCGCGCAGGGCCAGGCAGGCGATCACCAGCAGCGAGAGCTGGGTGCGGCGCCAGGCCAGTTCGGTGCGTTCGGCCTGGGTCTCACCCATGCCAGCGCGGCCAGAACAGCCCGGCCAGGACCAGCGCCGCCACGCAGCAGCCGAGTGCCAGCGCCGGCACCAGGGCCGGCAGGGGCAGGGCGCGGCGATGGCGCAGGGCGCGCTCCACCGCCAGCCAGCGCAGGCAGGCGCCGAGGCTGATGAGCAGGCTCAGCGACAGCAGGCCGAGGGTGATGACCAGCCGCAGGCGGGGTTCGAAGGCGTGCCCGGCGAAAGTCTCGACGGCGATGCCGCCGCCCAGCAGGGCGAGGGCGGTGCGTATCCAGGCGAGGAAGGTACGTTCGTTGGCCAGGGTGAAGCGGGGGTCGGGCTCGTCGCGCGCCCTGC
>NZ_QKRU01000039.1:0-68494 GCF_003234055.1 Pseudomonas sp. 57B-090624 | reverse complement strand
GTATGTCACGGGGCAGGGCGATGCTGATCGGTGCGGCGTCCGGGTTGGTCGAGCCGCTGTTCGCGTTGCTTTGCGCCTGGCTGGTGCAGGTGTCGGTGCTGCTGTTGCCCTGGGGGCTGGCCTTGGCGGCGGGAGCGATGCTGTTCGCGGTGACCCATGAAATCATTCCGGAGTGCCACCGCAAGGGGCATGAGACCGCAGCGAGCCTGGGGCTGGCGGCGGGCTTCTGTCTGATGATGGTGCTGGATACGGCGCTGGCCTGATCGGCCGATGCTTCACGCGGCGACGCGGGGAGGTGTCGCGCGGCGGTGTGTCAGCGTGCTCTGCGCACCTGGCGCACTTGGCGCCGCTGGGTCGAGGACTGTCTTCACTCGCCTTCGTCGAAGCGATTGTTGATCAGTTCGATCAGCGCGTTGAGCGCATCGTCGTCCTGCTCGCCTTCGGTGTGCAGGTGGATGGAGGTGCCCTTGCCTGCGGCGAGCATCATCACGGCCATGATGCTCTTGCCGTCCACCAGGCTTTCCGGGGTGCGACCGACGCGGATCTGGCAGGGGTAGCGACCGGCGACGCCGACGAACTTGGCGGCGGCGCGGGCATGCAGCCCCAGTTTGTTGATGATGGTGATTTCGCAGGCTGGCATCGCGGCGGGGATCCTTTAACTGAGGTCGCGGTGGCGAACCTGGACGTTCTTCAGGTTGGGTTTGAGTGCCTGCCCGAGGCGTTCGGCCAGGTACACGGAGCGGTGGTGGCCGCCGGTGCAGCCGATGGCGACGGTGACATAGGCGCGGTTGCTGGCGGCGAAGCGCGGCAACCATTTGTTCAGGTAGCCGAGGATGTCCTGGTACATCTCCTCGACATCCGGCTGTGCGGCCAGGTATTCGGCGACGATGGCATCCTGGCCGGAGTGGTCGCGCAGCTCTGGCTTCCAGTAGGGGTTGGGCAGGCAGCGCACGTCGAACACGAGGTCGGCATCGACCGGCATCCCACGCTTGAAGCCAAAGGACTCGACGAGGAAGGCGGTGCCCGGCTCGGGCTTGTTCAGCAGGCGCAGCTTGATGCTGTCGCGCAGCTGATAGAGGTTGAGGTGGGTGGTGTCGATCTTCAGATCGGCCAGGTCCGAAATGGGCGCGAGCAGCTTCGACTCGTCGAGGATGGCTTCGGCCAGGGAGCGGTCCTCGTTGGTCAGCGGGTGCCGCCGGCGGGTTTCGGAGAAGCGCTTGAGCAGGGTCTCGTCATCCGCGTCCAGGTACAGCACGTCGCATTGGATATGGCGGGTGCGGGCTTCTTCGAGCAATTCGGGGAAGCGCTTGAGCTGGCTGGGCAGGTTGCGTGCGTCGATGGACACGGCGACCTGCGGATGCAGCAGTTCGGTCTGCAGCAGGGCGCGCTCGGCCAGTTCGGGGAGGAGGCCGGCGGGCAGGTTGTCGATGCAGTAGAAACCGTTGTCCTCGAGGACGTCGAGGGCGGTGCTCTTGCCTGAGCCTGAACGGCCGCTGACGATGATCAGGCGCATGGCAAGGTCCTAGCGTCCGTTCTGGACGTCCACTACCACCTGATACAGGCTGTCGCTGCTCTGCGCCACGCGCAGGCGGTCGCGCACTTCGGTGCGGTCCAGCATGCTGGCGATCTGGCGGAGCAATTCCAGGTGCTCGTCGGTAGCGGCTTCGGGGACCAGCAGTACGAACAGCAGGTCCACCGGGGCGCCGTCGATGGCGTCGAAGTCGACGGGGGCCTCCAGGCGCAGCACGGCGCTGATGGGCGCGGCGCAGCCGGGAAGCCGGCAATGGGGGATGGCGATACCGTTGCCGAAACCTGTCGAGCCGAGTTTCTCCCGGGCGATCAGGCTTTCGAAGATATCTTGCGAGTCGAGGTCGGGAAGTTCGCGAGCAACCAGGTTGGCGATCTGTTCCAGGACACGTTTTTTGCTGCCGCCCGGCACGTTCACGAGGGAACGGCCGGGGGTCAGGATTTGCTCAAGTCGGATCATAGGAAGGGGAATGTCAGCGGGCGGTTGCGCCCTGCTGGCGGTTCAGCTGCTTTTCCTTGTGTTTGATCAGTTGGCGGTCGAGTTTGTCCGTAAGCAGGTCGATGGCCGCGTACATGTCTTCATGCTCCGCATTGGCCACGACCTCGCCACCGGCGATGTGCAGGGTGGCTTCGATCTTCTGCTTCAGTTTCTCCACCTGCATGATCACCTGCACATTGGTGATCTTGTCGAAGTGGCGCTCCAGTCTGTCGAACTTCTCGACGACATAGTCGCGCAGGGCGTCGGTCACATCCAGTTGATGTCCACTGATGTTGACTTGCATACCGCTTTCTCCTTATTGCCCGTGTGTAAGAGACAGGCTAACGGGCCTGCCACCGGAACACTTTGGCGTGGATCAATCCGCGTCACATCAGCCGCTTGCGTTCGCTGGAAGGCGCTATCCCGAGGGATTCCCGGTACTTGGCGACTGTGCGGCGGGCCACTTGGATACCCTGTGCTTCCAGTAAACCAGCGATCTTGCTGTCGCTCAACGGCTTTTTGGCATTTTCCGCCGCGACCAGTTTCTTGATGATCGCGCGGATGGCGGTGGACGAGCATTCACCGCCTTCGGAGGTGCTGACGTGGCTGGAGAAGAAGTATTTCAGCTCGTATATGCCACGGGGGGTGTGCATGAATTTCTGGGTCGTGACGCGCGAAATGGTCGATTCGTGCATGCCCACCGCTTCGGCGATGTCATGCAGCACCAGGGGCTTCATCGCCTCGTCGCCGTATTCGAGGAAACCGCGCTGGTGCTCGACGATCTGGGTCGCCACCTTCATCAGGGTCTCGTTGCGGCTTTGCAGGCTCTTGATGAACCAGCGTGCTTCCTGCAACTGGTTGCGCATGAAGGTGTTGTCGGCGCTCGAGTCGGCGCGGCGGACGAAGCCGGCGTAGTGCGGGTTCACGCGCAGGCGAGGGACGGCTTCCTGGTTCAGTTCCACCAGCCAGCGCTCGTTGTGCTTGCGCACGATGACATCCGGCACGACGTACTCGGGTTCGCTGGCTTCGATCTGCGAGCCGGGACGCGGATTGAGACCCTGGATCAGCTCGATCACCTGGCGCAGCTCATCTTCCTTGAGCTTCATGCGGCGCATCAGCTGGCTGTAGTCGCGACTGCCCAGCAGGTCGAGATAGTCGCCCGCCAGGCGTTGGGCCTCGCTCAGCCATGGGGTCTTGGCCGGCAACTGGCGCAGCTGCAGGAGCAGGCATTCGCGCAGGTCGCGAGCGCCGACACCCGCCGGCTCGAACTGCTGGATACGACGCAGGACAACCTCGACTTCGTCGAGCTCGACCTCGAGCTCGGGGTCGAAGGCCTCCACGACTTCCTCGAGGGTTTCCTCCAGGTAGCCGTCATTGTTGATGCAGTCGATGAGGGTGACGCCGATCAGGCGATCGGTATCGGACATGGGCGCCAGGTTGAGCTGCCACAGCAGGTGGCTCTGCAGGCTCTCGCCGACCGAGGTGCGGGAGGTGAAATCCCATTCGTCATCATCGGAGCTGGGCAGGCTGCTGGCGCTGGTCTGGTAGACGTCTTCCCAGGCGGTGTCCACGGGCAGCTCACTGGGGATGCGCTCGTGCCACTCGCCGTCTTCGAGGCTCTCGCTCTCGGAAGTGGGAACGCTGGATTCCTGGAAGCTGGATTCCTGGCTGGCGGAGTTGGGCTGCTGCTCGCTTTCGGCCATGGGGTCGGAGTTGTCGAAGTCCTCTCCTTCCTCCTGGCGTTCGAGCATGGGATTGGACTCCAGTGCCTCCTGGATTTCCTGCTGCAGATCCAGGGTGGACAGTTGGAGTAGGCGGATGGCCTGTTGCAGCTGCGGGGTCATCGTCAGCTGCTGGCCCATCTTCAGGACTAGCGATGGTTTCATGGCAGGGGGCTTAGCACCTTATTCGCCGGCGCGCATGCGCCATCCACTACAGGGCGCCGAGGCGCCACCAGGAAGCAAATTATATGCCTGACCTTGAATGATTTTTCTACTGCTCGCAACTTCTGCGTGCAGGGCTGGCCTTCAGAGGCGGAATTCGTGCCCCAGGTAGACTTCCTTGACCAGCTGGTTGGCCAGGATCTCTTCCGCACTGCCTTCGGCGATGAGTTGGCCGTCATTCACGATGTAGGCGGTTTCGCAGATGTCCAGGGTCTCGCGGACGTTGTGGTCGGTGATCAGCACGCCGATCCCCTTCGCCTTGAGGTGGTGGATGATCTGCTTGATGTCGCCCACGGAGATGGGGTCGACACCGGCAAAGGGTTCGTCGAGCAGGATGAACTTGGGGGCAGTGGCCAGGGCGCGGGCGATCTCGACGCGACGGCGTTCACCACCGGACAGGCTCATGCCGATGCTGTCGCGGATGTGGCTGATGTGGAATTCCTGCAGCAGGCTCTCCAGCTCGCGATGGCGGCCGGCGCGGTCGAGCTCCTTGCGGGTCTCGAGAATGGCCATGATGTTGTCGGCCACGCTGAGCTTGCGGAAGATCGAGGCTTCCTGAGGCAGGTAGCCGATGCCGGCGCGGGCGCGGCCGTGCATGGGCTGGTGGGTAACGTCCTGCTGGTCGATGAGCACGCGGCCCTGGTCGGCTTTCACCAGGCCCACGATCATGTAGAAGCAGGTGGTCTTGCCGGCGCCGTTGGGGCCGAGCAGGCCGACGATCTGGCCGCTGTCGATGGACAGGCTGACATCACGTACCACCTGGCGGCTCTTGTAGCTCTTCGCCAGGTGCTGGGCTTTGAGGGTCGCCATTACTGTGCTTGTCCCGCTTGCTGCTCTTTCTTCTTCGGCTGGATGACCATGTCGATGCGCGGGCGCGGGGTGCCGACATTGGTGCCGGTGGCGCGACCTGCGTTGACGATCTGGCGCTGGGTGTCGTAGACGATCTTCTCGCCTTCGAAGGTGTTGCCTTCCTGGATCACCTTGGCCTGGTCGATCAGCACGATGCGCTCGTTGGCGGCGAAGTACTGGATGGTCATGCCGTAGGCCTTGACGATCTGCTTGTCCACCGCAGGCTTCTGCTCGTAGTAGGCAGGTTTGCCGACCGAGGTGAAGACCTCCAGCTCACCCTGGGCGTTCTGGGTGATGGTCACGGTATCGCCGGTGATCTTCAGGGTGCCCTGGGTGATCACGACATCACCGCGATAGACCGCCACACCTTGCTTGTCGTCGAGCTCGGCGCTGTCGGCCTGGACCCGGATCGGCTGATCGCGGTCGCTGGGCAGCGCCCAGGCGCTGGCACTTCCGAGTGCGGCACCCAGGCTGAGCAGTAGGGGGAGGGTTTTAACGAACCTCATGCTGGCCTCTTACGTTGGACTGCAGGATCATCCTGCTGTCATTCAAGTACGCTTTCATTCCTTGTGCCGTGGTAACCCCGTTGGCGGCGTCGATTCTAACGGCTTGCTGGGTTTCCGCATATTGCTTGTCCGGGAACACGGTCAGGCGGCTGGTGGTGAGAATGGTCGGCCGGCCCTTGGCATCGGTGCGTGCAACGCGGACCTTGTCGATCAGTTCCACCTGCTCACCCTCGGGGCCCACCTCGCCGCGCTCGCTCTGCACGTGCCAGGGGAATTCGGTGCCGCGGTAGAGCTGCAGGTCCGGGGTGGTCAGCAGCGTGACGTCGCTGGCCTTGACGTGTTCCAGCTTGGCGGCGGTCATCTCGTAGTGACGCTTGCCGTCTTCCAGGTACTGCACGCTGGAGGCATTGACCACATAGAAGTCGATGGCGTTCTCGTCCGCCTGTGTGCTGGCCTGGCGCTCCATGAAGCTTTCCGGGCGGATGTTCCAGTAGCCCAGCGCGATCAGCAGGGCGGCGACCGGGATCAGGATCAGGGCGAGGCGGAAGTTCTTCGGCATGTTCTGGACCTAGAGGTAGGCGGCCTGCGCAGCGTCGAGGCTGCCCTGGGCGCGCATGATCAGTTCGCAGAATTCGCGGGCGGCGCCTTCGCCACCGCGTGCCCGGGTGGTGCCGTGGGCGTGCTGGCGGACGAAGCCGTCGGCACTGGCAACGGCCATGCCCAGGCCGACGCGGCGGATCACCGGCAGGTCGGGCAGGTCATCGCCGAGGTAGGCGACCTGCTGGTAGTCCAGGCTCAGCTCCGCGAGCAGTTCGTCGAGCACCGCCATCTTGTCCTCGCGGCCCTGGTAGAGGTGCTGGATGCCGAGGTTGCGGGCGCGGCGCTCGACCACCGGGGTGCTGCGGCCGGAGATGATCGCGGTGCGTACGCCGGAGTTGATCAGCATCTTGATGCCGTGGCCATCCAGGGTATTGAAGGTCTTGAATTCGCTGCCGTCGACCAGGAAGTAGAGCTTGCCGTCGGTGAGTACGCCATCGACGTCGAAGACCGCCAGGCGGATGCCCTTGGCGCGTTGCAGCAGGTCGTCGCTCATTCAGATCACCCCGGCGCGGGTCAGGTCGTGGATGTGCAGGGCGCCAATGGGGGTGTCGTTGTCGTCCACCACCACCAGTACGTTGATCTTGTGGTCGTCCATGATCTTCAGGGCTTCGGCGGCGAGCATCTCGGCCCGCACGGTCTTGCCGTGTGCCGTCATCACGTCGTCGATGCTGGCCTGGCGCACGTCCACGCCCTTGTCCAGGGTGCGGCGCAGGTCGCCGTCGGTGAAGATCCCGGCCAGCCTGCCGTCGCTCTCCAGCACGGCGGTCATGCCCAGGCCCTTGCGGGTCATTTCCAGCAGTGCATCGCGCAGCGAGGTGCCGCGCTCGACGCGGGGCAGGCTGTCGCCGCCGTGCATGATGTTCTCGACCTTCAGCAGCAGGCGGCGGCCCAGGGCGCCACCGGGATGGGAGAAGGCAAAGTCCTCGGCAGTGAACCCACGGGCCTCCAGCAGGGCGATGGCCAGGGCGTCGCCCAGTACCAGCGATGCGGTGGTGGAAGAGGTCGGGGCCAGGTTCAGCGGGCAGGCTTCGTGCTCGACGCGGGCGTCGAGATTGGCTTCGGCGGCCTTTGCCAGCGGCGACTGCGGGTTGCCGGTCATGCTGATGAGGGTGATGCCGAGGCGCTTGATCAGGGGCAGCAGGGTGACGATCTCGGCGGTGGAGCCGGAATTCGACAGGGCCAGCACCACATCGTCCGGGGTGATCATGCCCATGTCGCCGTGGCTGGCCTCGGCAGGATGGACGAAGAAGGCCGGCGTGCCGGTGCTGGCCAGGGTCGCGGCGACCTTCTTGCCGATGTGGCCGGACTTGCCCATGCCCACCACCACGACGCGGCCCTTGCAGGCGAGGATCAGCTCGCAGGCACGGACGAAGTCGGCGTCGATCCTGCCGAGCAGGGTGTCGATGGCTTCACGTTCCAGGCGGATGGTGCGGTGTGCGGATTGGATCAGATCGCTGGACTGGCTCATGTGGAGAGTGCAGTTGCCGAGGAAAAGGCGGGGATTATACCGGCAAAGAGTCGTTCGCTCACCCTTCATTGCATGCCCCGGTGGAGAAACCTGTCTCAGGCCTGAACAATGGGGCGCTGCGGCCTTGGGTGGCATTGTGCTGCGATGCTATAGTTCGCCGCCTGTTCGGCCACCCCTCAGGCATCGTGTCCCGGCTGCCGGAGGCGACGTCTTCAGCAGGGATGGCCGCATCGCAAGGAGTACAGATGAGCGCTGATAACGCTTACGCCGTCGAGTTGAAGGGCGTCACCTTCAATCGCGGCACACGCAGTATTTTCCAGAACGTCGATATCCGTATCCCGCGTGGCAAGGTCACCGGGATCATGGGGCCGTCCGGTTGTGGCAAGACCACCCTGCTGCGCCTCATCGCCGCGCAGCTCAAGCCGGCGGCCGGAGAGGTCTGGGTCAACGGGCAGAACCTGCCGACGCTGTCCCGGGCCGACCTGTTCGACATGCGCAAGCAGTTCGGCGTGCTGTTCCAGAGCGGTGCGCTGTTCACCGATCTCGATGTGTTCGAGAACGTCGCCTTCCCGCTTCGGGTGCATACCAAGCTGCCCGAGGAAATGATTCGTGACATTGTCCTGATGAAGCTGCAGGCAGTCGGCCTGCGCGGCGCCATCGACCTGATGCCCGACGAGCTCTCCGGCGGCATGAAGCGCCGTGTGGCGCTGGCCCGCGCCATCGCGCTGGACCCGCAGATCCTCATGTACGACGAGCCTTTCGTCGGCCAGGACCCTATCGCCATGGGCGTGCTGGTACGGCTTATCCGTCTCCTCAACGATGCCCTGGGCATCACCAGCATCGTGGTGTCCCATGACCTGGCGGAAACCGCCAGCATCGCCGACTACATCTATGTGGTGGGGGATGCCCAGGTGCTGGGGCAGGGGACCCCCGCGGAGCTCATGGAGTCGGATAACCCGAGGATCCGCCAGTTCATGAAAGGCATCCCCGACGGGCCGGTGCCTTTTCACTTCCCGGCACCCGATTACCGCAACGATTTGCTGGGAGAGCGTTGATGCGTAAGAAGTCTCCGCTCGAGCGCATCCGCCTGCTCGGGCGTGCCGGCCTGGACGTCGTCGAGGCGCTGGGCCGTTCCACCCTGTTCCTGCTGCGTGCGCTGTTCGGGCGCACCGGCACCGGCGCGGGTTTCCAGCTGTTGGTCAAGCAACTGTATTTCGTCGGCGTACTGTCGCTGCCGATCATCGTCGTATCCGGTGTCTTCATCGGCATGGTGCTGGCCTTGCAGGGCTACAACATCCTGGTGGAGTACGGCTCTGAGCAGGCGGTCGGCCAGATGGTCGCGCTGACCTTGCTGCGTGAGCTGGGGCCCGTGGTCACCGCGCTGCTGTTCGCCGGGCGTGCCGGTTCCGCGCTGGCGGCCGAGATCGGCAACATGAAGTCCACCGAGCAGCTCTCCAGCCTGGAGATGATCGGTGTCGACCCGCTCAAGTACATCATCGCCCCCCGGCTCTGGGCCGGCTTCATATCCATGCCGTTGCTGGCGATGATCTTCAGCGTGGTGGGAATCTGGGGCGGTGCGATGGTCGCCGTCGATTGGCTGGGGGTCTACGATGGCTCCTTCTGGGCCAACATGCAGAACAGTGTCGAATTCACCGAAGATGTGCTGAATGGCGTGCTGAAAAGCGTGGTCTTCGCCTTCGTGGTGACCTGGATCGCCGTGTTCCAGGGGTATGACTGCGAGCCGACCTCCGAAGGGATCAGCCGCGCAACGACTAAAACCGTGGTCTATGCCTCGCTGGCCGTGCTGGGGCTCGACTTCATCCTGACCGCCTTGATGTTTGGAGATTTCTGATGCAAATCCGCACCCTGGAAATTGGTGTCGGCCTGTTCCTCCTGGCCGGGTTGCTCGCCCTGCTGCTCCTGGCGCTGCGCGTGAGCGGCCTGTCGGTCGGTGGCGCCAGCGAAACCTATAAGGTCTATGCGCATTTCGACAATATCGCCGGTTTGACTGTCAGAGCAAAAGTGACCATGGCCGGTGTGACCATCGGCAAGGTCACCGCCATCGATCTGGACCGCGAAAGCTACACCGGCAGGGTCACCATGGAGCTGGAGAAGCGCGTCGACAACCTGCCGACCGATTCCACCGCTTCCATCCTCACTGCCGGCCTGCTGGGCGAGAAGTACATCGGCATCAGCGTCGGCGGCGACGACCAGTTGCTGAAGGACGGCGGCACCATCCGCGACACCCAGTCGGCGCTGGTGCTGGAGGACCTGATCGGCAAGTTCCTGCTCAACACGGTGAATAAGGAAAGCAAGTGAGGACCTTCGACATGATCAAAGCAATGCGTAACGGCCTGCTGGTTCTGCTCGCCGCGCTGCCCCTGCTGGCCAATGCGGCGCCGAGCGCGCGCGATGTGGTGCAGCAGACCACCGACAAGCTGCTCAGCGACCTCAAGGCCAACAAGCAGCAGTACCGCAGCAACCCGGGCGCCTTCTACGACGCGCTGAACGACATCCTCGGTCCGGTGGTGGATGCCGATGGCATCTCCCGCAGCATCATGACGGTCAAGTACTCGCGCAATGCGACCCCGGAGCAGATGACCCGCTTCCAGGAGAACTTCAAGCGCAGCCTGATGCAGTTCTACGGCAACGCCCTGCTGGAGTACGACAACCAGGACATCCGCGTGCTGCCCGCCAAGCAGGAAGATCCCGAGCGCACCAGCGTCGGTATGGAAGTGAAGGACAGCAAGGGTACGGTCTATCCGGTGTCCTACACCATGGTCAACCTCGACGGCCAGTGGATGTTGCGCAACGTGATCATCAACGGCATCAACATCGGCAAGCTGTTCCGCGACCAGTTCGCCGACACCATGCAGAAGAATGGCAACGACCTGGACAAGACCATCGACGGCTGGGCCGAGGTAGTGGCCAAGGCCAAGCAGACCGAGGAAGGCCAGAAGGCTGCCGGTCATGAGTGAGGCAACGCTCAGCACCGGCACCGGCGGGGAGTTGAAGCTCTCCGGTGTGCTGGACTTCCGTAGCGGCCCCGAATTGCGCGAGACCGGCGCCCGGCTGATCCGCGAGCACGGCCTGAGCGACCTGGTGCTGGACTGCTCCGGCGTCGAGAAGTCCAGCAGCGTCGGCCTTTCGTTGCTCCTGGCCTTCATGCGTGACGCGCGCCAGGCCGGCAAGACGCTGACCATCCGCGCCTTGCCCGAGGACATGCGGCAGATCGCCGGCGTCTCCGGGCTCGACGAGCTGCTGCCGCTGGAAGTGTGAAAGACGTCGAAAGCCCTCCGTCAGACCTTGCTCGTGCGGGGTTCGCAGGCGGAGGGCTTTTTTGTATCATGGCCGACCCGCGCGCGTAGGGCGCCGATTGAGGTTGAGCATGCAGGCCGTAGAAGTGAAAAGCCTCCTGGAGGCGAAGCTGCCCGGAACCGAGGTGGTAGTTGAAGGGGAAGGCTGCAACTTCCAGTTGAATCTGATCAGCGACGAGCTGGCCGGCATGAGCCCGGTCAAGCGCCAGCAGCAGGTTTATGCCCATCTGAACGCCTGGATCGCCGATGGCAGCATCCACGCGGTCACCATGAAATTCTTCAGCCGCGCTGGCTGGGCCGAGCGTTCCTGAGCCTACGGGCGACGAGATTCCAAATGGACAAACTGATTATTACCGGCGGCCAACGCCTCGATGGCGAAATCCGTATTTCGGGCGCCAAGAACTCGGCCCTGCCGATCCTCGCGGCCACCTTGCTGGCCGATACGCCGGTCACCGTGTGCAACCTGCCGCACCTGCACGACATCACCACGATGATCGAACTCTTCGGTCGCATGGGCGTGCAGCCGGTGATCGACGAGAAGCTCAGCGTCGAAGTCGACGCCAGCACCATCAAGACCCTGGTCGCACCCTACGAGCTGGTGAAGACCATGCGCGCCTCGATCCTGGTGCTCGGCCCGATGGTCGCGCGCTTCGGTGAAGCCGAAGTGGCGCTGCCAGGTGGCTGCGCGATCGGTTCCCGCCCGGTCGACCTGCACATCCGCGGCCTCGAGGCCATGGGCGCGCTGATCGACGTCGACGGCGGCTACATCAAGGCCCGCGCACCGGCTGGTGGCCTGCGTGGCGCACACTTCTTCTTCGATACCGTGAGCGTGACCGGTACCGAGAACATCATGATGGCCGCCACCCTGGCCAACGGCCGTACCGTGCTGGAAAACGCCGCACGCGAGCCGGAAGTGGTCGACCTGGCCAACTGCCTGATCGCCATGGGCGCGCAGATCCAGGGCGCC
Source organism: Pseudomonas sp. 57B-090624 (assembly GCF_003234055.1). Lineage (NCBI taxonomy): Bacteria > Pseudomonadati > Pseudomonadota > Gammaproteobacteria > Pseudomonadales > Pseudomonadaceae > Pseudomonas > Pseudomonas sp. 57B-090624. Next base: position 56,839 of record NZ_QKRU01000039.1, on the reverse strand, counting down.
GGCACCGACACCATCATCATCGACGGCGTGAAGCGCCTCGGCGGCGCGCGCTACAGCGTGATGCCCGACCGCATCGAGACCGGCACCTACCTGGTCGCCGCCGCTTCCACCGGTGGCCGCGTCAAGCTCAAGGACACCGATCCGACCATCCTCGAATCCGTGCTGCTGAAGCTGGAAGAGGCCGGGGCTCACATCAGCACCGGCAACAACTGGATCGAGCTGGACATGAAGGGCAACCGCCCGAAAGCGGTCAACGTGCGCACCGCGCCCTACCCGGCGTTCCCCACCGACATGCAGGCCCAGTTCATTTCCATGAACGCCGTGGCCGAAGGCACCGGCGCGGTCATCGAGACCGTGTTCGAAAACCGCTTCATGCACGTCTACGAGATGAACCGCATGGGTGCGCAGATCCTGGTCGAGGGCAACACCGCCATCGTCACCGGCGTTCCGCAGCTCAAGGGCGCTCCGGTCATGGCCACCGACCTGCGGGCGTCCGCCAGCCTGGTCATCGCCGGCCTGGTCGCCGAGGGCGACACCCTGATCGACCGCATCTACCACATCGACCGTGGTTACGAGTGCATCGAGGAAAAACTGCAGCTGCTCGGCGCCAAGATCCGCCGCGTGCCGGGTTAGGTGACGCTCGGGCCGACCGCTGACGGTCGGCCCGCACGCACCCTCAAGGGCCCGCAGAGGGCCGAAGCCAAGGACATCCAGTTCCATGCTCACCATCGCGTTATCCAAGGGCCGCATCCTCGACGACACCCTGCCGCTGCTGGCGGAGGCGGGCATCGTTCCCACCGAGAACCCGGACAAGAGCCGCAAGCTGATCATCCCCACCACCCAGGATGATGTGCGCCTGCTGATCGTCCGTGCCACCGACGTGCCGACCTATGTCGAGCATGGTGCGGCGGACCTCGGCGTGGCCGGCAAGGATGTGCTGATGGAGTACGGTGGCCAGGGCCTGTACGAGCCCCTGGACTTGCGCATCGCCCGTTGCAAGCTGATGACCGCTGGCGCGGTCGGCGTGCCCGAACCCAAGGGGCGCCTGCGCGTGGCCACCAAGTTCGTCAACGTCGCCAAGCGCTACTACGCCGAACAGGGTCGCCAGGTCGAAGTGATCAAGCTCTACGGCTCCATGGAGCTGGCCCCGCTGGTCGGCCTGGCCGACAAGATCATCGACGTGGTCGACACTGGCAACACCCTGCGCGCCAATGGCCTGGAGCCCCAGGAACTGATCGCCACCATCAGCTCCCGCTTGGTGGTCAACAAGGCCTCGATGAAGATGCAGCACGCCCGTATCCAGGCGCTGATCGACACCCTGCGCCAAGCGGTCGAGTCGCGACACCACGACTGACACCCGTGCGGCTCCGGCCGCACCCGCCTATCCGTGTCATAGCCAATAATCTCGGGTGCCCGCACGGTGGGCTTGCTACTCTAGCGGCGCCCGAGCATTTGCCAATAACGAGGCCCGCTATGACCGTTCAAACCGCTGTTCGCCGACTCAATGCCGCTGATCCGGACTTCGCTCGTCATCTGGATCATCTGCTGAGCTGGGAAAGCGTATCCGACGAGTCGGTCAACCAGCGCGTCCTCGACATCATCAAGGCCGTGCGCGAGCGTGGCGATTCCGCCCTGGTCGAATTCACCCAGCGTTTCGATGGCCTGGCCGTCGACTCCATGGCTGACCTGATCCTGCCGCGCGAGCGCCTGGAACTGGCCCTGACCCGCATCACCGCCGAGCAGCGCCAGGCCCTAGAGACCGCCGCCGAGCGCGTGCGCCTCTACCACGAGAAACAGAAACAGGATTCCTGGACCTACACCGAGGCCGATGGCACCGTGCTGGGCCAGCAGGTCACCCCGCTGGACCGCGCCGGCCTCTACGTGCCGGGCGGCAAGGCGTCCTACCCGTCGTCCGTGCTGATGAACGCCATCCCCGCGAAGGTCGCCGGCGTCGCCGAAGTGGTGATGGTCGTGCCGACCCCGCGTGGCGAGATCAACGAAATCGTCCTCGCTGCCGCCTGCGTGGCCGGCGTCGACCGCGTCTTCACCATCGGCGGGGCCCAGGCCGTGGCCGCACTGGCCTATGGCACCGAGAGCGTGCCCCAGGTGGACAAGATCGTCGGCCCCGGCAACATCTATGTCGCCACCGCCAAGCGCCACGTGTTCGGCCAGGTAGGCATCGACATGATCGCCGGTCCCTCGGAGATCCTCGTCGTCTGCGACGGCCAGACCGACCCGGACTGGATCGCCATGGACCTGTTCTCTCAGGCCGAGCACGACGAAGACGCCCAGTCCATCCTGGTCAGCCCCGATGCCGAGTTCCTCGACAAGGTGGCCGCCAGCATCGACAAGCTGCTGCCGACCATGGAGCGTGCCGAAATCATCCGCACCTCCCTCGAAGGTCGTGGCGCGCTGATCCAGGTCGCCGACATGCAGCAGGCGATCACCGTCGCCAACCGCATCGCCCCCGAGCACCTGGAGCTGTCTGTTGCCGACCCGCAGGCCTGGCTGCCGCAGATCCGCCATGCCGGCGCCATCTTCATGGGCCGCTACACCGCCGAGGCGCTGGGCGACTACTGCGCCGGCCCGAACCATGTGCTGCCCACTTCCGGCACCGCGCGTTTCTCCTCGCCGCTGGGCGTGTATGACTTCCAGAAGCGCTCGTCGATCATCTTCTGCTCCGCGGACGGTGCCTCGGAGCTGGGCAAGACCGCGTCCGTGCTGGCCCGTGGCGAGTCGCTGACCGCCCACGCCCGCAGCGCCGAATACCGGATCAAGGGAGAATGACGATGAGCAAGTTCTGGAGTCCCTTCGTCAAGGAATTGGTGCCCTACGTTCCGGGCGAGCAGCCGAAGATCGCCAACCTGGTGAAGCTGAACACCAACGAGAACCCCTACGGCCCCTCGCCGAAGGCCATTGCGGCCATGCAGGCGGAGCTGGGCGACAGCCTGCGCCTGTACCCGGACCCGAACAGCGACCGCCTCAAGCAGGCTGTGGCCGAGCACTACGGCGTGCAGACCACCCAGGTGTTCGTCGGCAACGGCTCCGACGAGGTGCTGGCGCACATCTTCCATGGCCTGTTCCAGCACGGCCGGCCGCTGTTGTTCCCGGACGTGACCTACAGCTTCTACCCGGTCTATTGCGGCCTCTACGGCATCCCGTTCGAGGCTCTGCCGCTGGACGAGCAGTTCCAGATACGCGTCGAGGACTATGCGCGCCCCAACGCCGGCATCATCTTCCCCAACCCCAACGCCCCCACTGGCTGCCTGCTGGCGCTGGAGGCGGTGGAGAAGCTGCTGCAGGGCAGCCCGGACTCGGTGGTGGTGGTCGACGAGGCCTACATCGACTTCGGTGGTGAGAGCGCCATCGCCCTGGTGGACCGCTACCCGAACCTGCTGGTCACCCAGACCCTGTCCAAGTCCCGTTCCCTGGCCGGCCTGCGCGTGGGCCTGGCGGTGGGACACCCGGACCTGATCGAGGCCCTGGAGCGCATCAAGAACAGCTTCAACTCCTACCCGCTGGATCGCATGGCCATAGTCGGCGCCGCTGCGGCGTTCGAGGACCGCGAGTGGTTCGAGCAGACCTGCGCCAAGGTCATCGACAGTCGCGAGCGGGTGGTGAGCGAACTGGAAAAGCGTGGCTTCGAGGTGCTGCCCTCGGCGGCCAACTTCGTCTTCGCCCGGCACCCGGGCAAGGATGCAGCGGGTATCGCTGCCGGCCTGCGCGAGAAGGGCGTGATCGTGCGCCATTTCAAGCAGGCGCGCATCGCCCAGTTCCTGCGCATCACCATCGGCACGCCGGAGCAGAACCAGGCGCTGCTGGATGCACTCGACGCCGCCTGACTCCAGGGGCGAGAACCAGAAAAGCCGAGACGGGAAACCGCCTCGGCTTTTTTCATGGACAGGTGCTGCCTGTTACTCGTGATGCGCTTCGCCGACGAAGGTCAATGAGGTGAAGAAGCCGTGCTCCTCGGCTTCCGGGTCCTTGTCGCTCTTCACCGTGGCCTGGGCGGCGATCACGTTGAGACCGGCGTTGCGCACCAGTACCTTGGCCTTGCCCTGGGCATCGGTGGTGGCGCTGACGGTGTGCGGATCGCTGCGGTAGTCGCCGAACAGCTCGATGCCCGCCGCCGGCTTGCCGTCCATCAGTACCTGGACGGGCAGCGGTTTGCCCGGGCCGACGGCAAGCGGGTCGACCTGCGGCACGATGACCAGGCGCACGCGCTCCAGGGCCGGCAGCTTCGCGCCTTCCTGGTAGACCGCCAGGCTGTACTTCCAGGTGTGGATGGAGGCGACAGCGCCCTTCACCTGGTCGCGGCCCTTGTTGATCCACTGCTTGTCGGCGGTCTGCGACCAGGCGCCGTTGTCCAGCGCCACGGCCAGGCTGGCCGGTGGCTTGAGGGGCTGCAGGCGGGCGTGGTCGTCGAGGCGCTGAACGGTGACCGGGATCATCTTGCCGGCCGCGTCATAGGCCCAGGCGCCGCTGACCTTTTCGGCCTTGAAGGCGTCGTCCTCGGCGCCGTGCCCATAGATCACCTCGATGTTGCCGCGGCGCTGTTCGGTCCAGAGGCCATGGGCCTGTGCCTGGCCGACGAGGAGGGCGCCGAGGGCGGCGGTGAGCAGCAGTTTGCTGGGGAGTCGCATGGGGGAATCCTTGTCAGAGGTTGAGGGTAAGGCTGAGGGTCAGGTTGCGCGGGTCGCCCGGCAGCACCCAGACGCTGTTGTAGGAGCGCTCGTAGTACTTGCGGTCGAAGACATTGTTGAGGTTCACGCCGATGATGAGGTCATCGCTGGCCTTGTAGTGGGCGAGCAGGTCGAGGGTGCTGTAGGCGGGCAGTTCGAAGGCGCTACCGGCCTGGCCTGAGCGGTCGCCGACATAGTGGGCGGCCGCGCCGACATCCGAGCCGCGTAGCCAGCCGTCCTGGAACTCGTAGACGCCCATCAGGCTGCCGCTGTGCCTGGCGATGCCGAGCAGGCGGCTGCCTTCGGGCAAGGTGTTGTCCTTGGTCACCTCGGCATCGATATAGGCGTAGGCGCCGATCAGGCGGACGGCGTCGGTGAGCTGGCCGGCGACCTGCATGTCCAGGCCCTGGCTGCGTGCCTTGCCGGCAGCGATGTTCTGGCTCGGGTCGCTGGGGTTGGCGGTCAGCACGTTCTCCTTCTCGATATGGAAGAGCGCGATCGTGGCGCCAAGGCGGCTTTCGAGCAGGTCCAGCTTGACCCCACTCTCATAGCCGACGCCTTTCTCCGGCTTGAATACCGTGCCCTGGCTGCTGATGGCGTTGGGCTTGACCGAAGTGGAGGCGTTGGCGAACACGCCGACTTCCGGGGTCAGCTGGTAGAGCAACCCGAGGCGCGGGGTGACGACATCCTTGTGCTGGGCGTTGCGGATGCGGGTGGAGCGGTCCAGGGCCGCCTGCTCGAAGCGCTCCATGCGCACACCCACCAGCCCGCGCAGCCGATCGGTGAAGGCGATCTGGTCCTGCAGGTTCAGCGAATGGCTTTCCACCCGTTCGAAGAAATCGTTCTTGCGGGTGAGCGCGGGCTTGGGCTGGCCGTATATGGGGTTGTGGATATCCAGGCCGTAGCTGAACAGGGTGTCGCTCTGGGGGTACTTCTGGCTGTTGCGGTAGTTCTCGTACTCCAGGCCGATCAGCGTCTGGTGCTGCCAGGTTCCGGTGGCGAAGGTGCCGTGCAGCTCGGCCTGGGTGATGCTGTCGTTCCATTCGAAGTCGCGCTGGCGGTAGAAGCGGCTGACGAGGTCGCCGGCCAGGCGCGAAGTCTCCGAAGAGTCACCGGCGAGGCGGCCCTGGGCGTAGTGGTTGGCCAGGCGCAGCTTCCAGTCGTCGTTCAGGTAGTGTTCGAGGCTGACCTGCAGCATCTGGTTGCGGTTGCGGATCTCGCCGTCGTTGGGCTCGCCGAGGAAGGTGGAGCGCTTGACCGAGCCCAGCTGGTTGCCGGGGGCGGGGATGCCACGATCGAACACCGACTCATGGCGTACGAACTCGCTCTCGATCAGCAGGCGCGTGTCCGGGCTCAGCTGCCAGCTCAGGGACGGGCTGACCACCAGGCGCTCGCTGCCGACGTGGTCGCGGAAGCTCTGGTTGTCCTCCACCGCGAGGTTGATGCGCGACAGTAGGGTGCCGGCGTCGTCCAGCGGCGTGTTGACGTCGAGGCTGCTGCGGTAGCGGTCCCAGCTGCCTGCGCTGGCTTGGAAGCGGGCGAAGGCTTCCTCCTCGGGCTTCTTGGTGACGATGTTGACCAGCCCGCCCGGGTCGCCACGCCCGTAGAGGCTCGCTGCCGGGCCCTTGAGCACCTCGATGCGCTCGATGCCGCTGGCGTCCGGCGAGCTGTAGCTTCCGCGGTTGATGGCGAAGCCGTTCTTGTACAGCTCGCCGGTGGTGAAGCCGCGCACGCTGTAGTTGAGGAAGGTCAGGCCGCCGAAGTTGTTCTGCCGGGAGACGCCGCCGGCGAAATCCAGCGCGCGGTCGATGCGGGTGGTATTGAGATCGTCCAGTACCTGGGCGGGGACGACGGCGACGGATTGGGGCACGTCGCGCAGGTCGGTGTCGGTTCGTGTGGCGCTCGCCGAGCGGGTAGCGCGATAGCCGGTGACGGGGCCGTCGGCGCGTTCGTGGCGTGATTCGATGGTGATTTCTTCAAGTTCAAGCGGGTTGGCGTTTGCACTGCCGCTGGCCAGGCCAAGGGCCAGTCCAGCGAGCGAGGCGATGCTGCGTGACTTCATTGTCGGTGGGTCTCAGGGCGATAAAGATGTAATAACATAACATCTTATTTTTTCATCTTTCATCTGCTGCGTTCAAGGGAGAGGGCGTGTGGGGGGCAGAAACAAGAACGGCGCCATCAGGCGCCGTTCGGGTCAGTCGTTTTCCGCGGGGGCGGTCTGCTGCGGGGGCCTCAGGCCTACCTCGGCGGAAAGCTCGATGATCTTGCCGTTGCGCATCACCTCGACACTGACCTTCTCGCCCGGCTTGGTGCGCGCCACCTGGTTCATGGAGCGGCGACCGTCGCCGGCGGGCTCGCCGTCGATGCTGAGGATGATGTCGCCCGGCTGCAGGTTGGCGCGCTGCGCAGGGGTGTCGCGGTAGATGCCGGCGATGACGATGCCCGGGCGGCCTTCGAGGCCGAAGGATTCGGCCAGTTCGGGCGTCAAGGGCTGCACTTCGATGCCGAGCCAGCCTCGGATCACCTGGCCGTGCTCGATGATGGCCTTCATCACGTCGAGGGCGAGCTTGGCGGGGATGGCGAAGCCGATGCCCTGGGAGCCGCCGGACTTGGAGAAGATCGCGGTGTTGATGCCGATCAGATTGCCGCTGGCATCCACCAGCGCGCCGCCGGAGTTGCCCGGGTTGATGGCGGCGTCGGTCTGGATGAAGTCCTCGTAGGTATTGAGGCCGAGCTGGTTGCGGCCGGTGGCGCTGATGATGCCCATGGTCACGGTCTGGCCGAATCCGAAGGGGTTGCCGATGGCCAGGGCGACGTCGCCGATGCGGATGTTGTCGGAGCGCCCGAGGGTGATGGCGGGCAGGTTGTCGAGGTCGATCTTGAGCACCGCGAGGTCGGTCTCGGGGTCGCTGCCCACCAGGCGGGCGAGGGTCTCGCGGCCGTCCTTGAGGGCGACCACGATCTGGTCGGCACCGGCGGTGACGTGGTTGTTGGTCAGCAGGTAGCCCTCGGGGCTCATGATCACCGCCGAACCCAGGCTGGACTCCATGCGCCGCTGGCGGGGCAGGTTGTCACCGAAGAAGCGGCGGAACTGCGGGTCCTCGAACAGCGGATGGGCCGGCTTGCTCACCACCTTGGTGGTGTAGAGGTTGACCACGGCGGGGGAGGCGCTGTTGACCGCCTCCGCATAGGACTCGGGCCCCTGGCGCGAGAAACTGTACTTGGGCGCTTCCTGCAGGTGCACCTGTTGGCGGGGCAGGCCCACCAGTTCGGGGTATTGCTGGATGATCAGCAGTGCTACGAGTACGCCGACAAGCAGGGGCCAGCCGAAGAAACGCAGGGCCTTGAGCATCGAGGGGAATCCTGAGGGTTGCGAGGGGCGAGGGTGCCCCTTAAGGTGGCGCCATTATACGGGGCGGCAGCCAATAAAATAGCCGCTCGCAACAGCTTGTGAGGAGAGGCAGATGGCCATTGCACTGACCACCCTGGTGGAGGAAGCGGAGCGTTTTCTCGGGGCCTCGCGGATCTCGGACTACTGCCCGAACGGCCTCCAGGTCGAGGGCCGGCCGCAGGTTCGACGCATCGTCAGCGGGGTGACCGCGAGCCAGGCACTGCTGGATGCGGCGGTGGAAGCCGAGGCCGATGTGGTGCTGGTGCACCATGGCTATTTCTGGAAGGGCGAGAACCCCTGCGTGGTCGGTATCAAGCAGCGGCGCCTGAAGACTCTTCTGGCCAATGACATCAGCCTGCTGGCCTACCACCTGCCGTTGGACGTGCACCCGGAAGTGGGCAACAACGTGCAGCTCGCCCGCCAACTGGACATCATCGTCGAAGGCCCGCTGGAGCCGGACAACCCGCGCACCGTCGGCCTGATCGGCTCCCTGGCCGAGCCGCTCACCCCACGCGACTTCGCCCGCCGCGTGCAAGACGCGCTCGGTCGCGAACCGTTGCTGGTGGAAGGCCCGGAGATGATCCGCCGCATCGGCTGGTGCACCGGCGGCGGCCAGGGCTACATCGACACGGCCATCGCCGCCGGTGTCGATCTCTACCTGACCGGCGAGGCTTCGGAGCAGACCTTTCACAGCGCGCGTGAAAACGGCATCAGCTTCATCGCCGCCGGCCACCACGCCACCGAACGCTATGGCGTGCAGGCGCTGGGGGACTACCTGGCGCGGCGTTTCGCCATCGAACACCTGTTCATCGATTGCCCCAATCCCATCTAGAAAGCCGCCCCGTAACGCCCATTCCGGCAGGTATAAAGCTAGATCGTTTCGTTCTAAGTGGGGCCCTGAATAGAAGAAGGCGCTGTGCTAGAGTGCGCCCTCGTCCACGGCCCGCAGGCCGTCGTATCAGATAAGAAATCCGTGAGTAGCCATGCTCGACAAACTGACGCACCTGAAACAGCTGGAGGCGGAAAGTATCCACATCATTCGTGAGGTGGCCGCCGAATTCGATAACCCGGTGATGCTGTACTCCATCGGCAAGGACTCCGCCGTCATGCTGCACCTGGCGCGCAAGGCCTTCTTTCCGGGCAAGCTGCCGTTCCCGGTGATGCACGTCGATACCCAGTGGAAGTTCCAGGAGATGTACCGGTTCCGCGACAAGATGGTCGCCGACCTGGGCCTCGAGCTGATCACCCACGTAAACCCCGAAGGCAAGGCTCAGGGCATCAACCCCTTCACCCACGGCAGTGCCAAGCACACCGACATCATGAAGACCGAGGGCCTCAAGCAGGCCCTGGACAAGTACGGCTTCGATGCGGCCTTCGGTGGCGCGCGCCGCGACGAGGAGAAATCCCGCGCCAAGGAGCGCGTGTACTCCTTCCGCGACAGCAAGCACCGCTGGGACCCGAAGAACCAGCGCCCCGAGCTGTGGAACGTCTACAACGGCAAGGTCAAGAAGGGCGAATCCATCCGCGTCTTCCCGCTCTCCAACTGGACCGAGCTGGACATCTGGCAATACATCTACCTGGAGCAGATCCCGATCGTCCCGCTGTACTTCGCCGCCGAGCGCGAAGTCATCGAGAAGAACGGCACGCTGATCATGATCGACGACGACCGCATCCTCGAGCACCTCTCTGACGAAGAGAAGGCGCGCATCGAGAAACGCATGGTGCGTTTCCGCACCCTGGGCTGCTACCCGCTGACCGGCGCGGTCGAGTCGGAGGCCACCAGCCTCACCGACATCATCCAGGAAATGCTCCTGACCCGAACTTCCGAACGCCAGGGCCGCGTCATCGACCATGACGGTGCCGGTTCGATGGAAGAGAAAAAGCGGCAGGGGTATTTCTAGAAAACAGTTGCAAGCAGCAAGCGGCAAGCTTCAAGCAGGGAATGACTGGAGTTCGAATGGATTTCGAGCGACTCGATGTCTGGCGAAGATCCAAGCAGCTCACGGTAAGCATCTACAGGGCGTTCGCGGAATGCCGCGATGCAGGGTTCAAGGATCAGGTAACCCGTTCGGCGCTGTCCGTACCCAGCAATATTGCCGAGGGTATGGAACGTGGAAGCGCCAAGGAGAAATGCCGGTATCTGTGGATTGCCAAGGCATCCTGCGGTGAGCTGCGAACCCAGCTGATGATCGGCGCTGAAATCGGGTATATAGCGGAGTCGCTTGCCGCTGATTGGGTAGTCGAAACCCGCGAGCTGTCGAGAATGCTCACGGGGTTGATCAACAAAATTTCTGTCTAGCTGTACGCCGACGAGCTTGCCGCTTGAGGCTTGCAGCTTGGAGCTTGAGTGAAATGAGCCACCAATCCGATCTGATCAGCCAGGACATCCTCGCGTACCTGGCCCAGCACGAGCGCAAGGAACTCCTGCGCTTCCTCACCTGCGGCAACGTCGACGACGGCAAGAGCACCCTGATCGGGCGCCTGCTGCACGACTCCAAGATGATCTACGAAGACCATCTGGAGGCCATCACCCGCGATTCCAAGAAGGTCGGCACCACGGGTGACGAAGTGGACCTGGCGCTGCTGGTGGATGGCCTGCAGGCCGAGCGCGAGCAGGGCATCACCATCGATGTCGCCTACCGCTACTTCTCCACCGCCAAGCGCAAGTTCATCATCGCCGACACCCCCGGCCATGAGCAGTACACGCGCAACATGGCCACCGGCGCGTCCACCTGCGACCTGGCGATCATCCTGGTCGATGCCCGCTACGGCGTGCAGACCCAGACCCGCCGTCACAGCTACATCGCGTCGCTGCTGGGCATCAAGCACATCGTCGTCGCCATCAACAAGATGGACCTGAAGGATTTCGATCAGGGCGTGTTCGAGTCGATCAAGGCCGACTACCTGCAGTTCGCCGAGCGCATCAAGCTCAACCCGACCTCCATCCACTTCGTGCCGATGTCGGCGCTGAAGGGCGACAACGTCGTGAACAAGAGCGAGCGGTCGCCCTGGTACACCGGCCAGTCGCTGATGGAAATCCTCGAGACCGTCGAGGTTTCCGGTGATCGCAACTTCGACGACATGCGCTTCCCGGTGCAGTACGTCAATCGCCCCAACCTGAACTTCCGCGGCTTCGCCGGTACCCTGGCCAGCGGCGTCGTACACAAGGGCGACGAGGTCGTTGTGCTGCCCTCGGGCAAGGGCAGCAAGATCAAGTCCATCGTCACCTTCGAAGGCGAGCTGGAGCAGGCCGGCCCCGGCCAGGCCATCACGCTGACCCTGGAAGACGAGATCGACGTATCCCGTGGCGACATGCTGGTGCATGCCGACAACCGCCCGCAGGTCACCGATGGCTTCGAGGCCATGCTGGTGTGGATGTCCGAGGAGCCGATGCTCCCGGGCAAGAAGTACGACATCAAGCGCGCCACCAGCTATGTGCCGGGTTCCATCGCCAGCATCGCCCACAAGGTGGACGTGAACACCCTGGAAGAGGGCGCCGCCAGCGACCTGCAGTTGAACGAGATCGCCAGGGTCAAGGTCAGCCTGGACGCGCCCATTGCCCTCGACGGCTATGAGCGCAATCGCACCACCGGTGCCTTCATCGTCATCGATCGCCTCACCAACGGCACCGTCGGCGCCGGCATGATCATCGCTGCGCCGGTTGCCTCGGGTGGCCAGGGCAGCCATGGCGAGTCGGCCCATGTCTCCACCGAGGAACGTGCCGCGCGCTTCGGCCAGAAACCGGCCACCGTGCTGTTCAGCGGCCTCTCCGGCGCCGGCAAGAGCACCCTGGCCTATGCCGTCGAGCGCAAGCTGTTCGACATGGGCCGTGCGGTCTACGTCCTCGATGGCCAGAACCTCCGTCACGACCTGAACAAGGGCCTGCCGCAGGATCGCGCCGGGCGCACCGAGAACTGGCGCCGTGCCGCCCATGTGGCGCGCCAGTTCAACGAAGCCGGCCTGCTGACCCTGGCCGCCTTCGTAGCGCCGGACGCCGAGGGGCGTGAACAGGCCAAGGTGCTGATCGGCAGCGACCGCCTGATCACCGTATACGTCCAGGCGTCCCCGCAGGTCTGCCGTGAGCGTGACCCGCAAGGGCTCTACGCGGCCGATCAGGACAACATCCCAGGTGAGTCTTTCCCCTACGATGTGCCGTTGAATGCCGACCTGGTGATCGACACCCAGAGCCAGTCGGTTGAAGAGGGCGTCAAGGCGGTGCTCGACCTGCTACGCAGCCGCGGCGCGATCTGATCGCACTGCAGTGAAAAAGCCCCGCTGATGCGGGGCTTTTTCTTTGCGCCACCCAGGCCCGCAACTCCCGCCTGGCTCGGATGTGGCCGGGACTTCATTCCGGGGGAGTCGGGATCAATACTGAAATGAAAAAGCCCCGCCAGGGCGGGGCTTTCGTCGGCGCATCCAGGGGCTCAGTACTTGCCCTTGAGGCCGAAGTTCTCGTCTAGCGTGCCCGGGCCGTCCGGCGACTTGGGCGCGTAGTCCTTGGGCGCCTCGTGGCTGCGCGGCGGGGTCAGGCGTTCGCGCGGGCCGGGGGCGTCGTCCGTGTGCAGGGCGGCGAGCAGTCGCTGGCGCGTCAGTTCGTCCAGGGCCAGGCGGCTGGCGCCATCGGACAGGTGTTCCTGCACTTCCTGGTAGCTCTGGGTGAGTTTCTTCACCAGGCTGGCGGTGGTGTTGAAGTGGGTGACCACTTCACTCTGATAGGTATCGAAGCGTGCCTGCAGGTCATCCAGTTGCCGCTGCGTGCGGTTCGGCGCGGTGCCGGGCAGCAGTCGGGCGACCAGAAAACCGATGCCGATACCGGCGAGCAGAGCGAGTGCTGGCAACAACCAGGCCGTGAGCGACTGTTCCACGAGTCCTTCCTCTATAAGCAGCTTTGCATTACGTTAACGGCTCGAATCCGCGCTGTATACCGCGACGCAAGCCCTGTGGTGCTTAACCAAGACGAGTCGACCCGGTCCGGGGTCACGGAGTTCCCGTTGTCCAATCGTGAAAATCCCATTCTGCTCCAGGGGCCAAGTGGCCAGCTGGAAGCGCTTCATCTCGACCTGCCCGATGCCAAGGGGCTGGCGCTGATCTGCCACCCGAACCCGATCCAGGGCGGGACCATGCTCAACAAGGTCGTCTCCACCCTGCAGCGCACTGCCCGCGATGCCGGCTACAGCACCCTGCGCTTCAACTACCGCGGCGTCGGCGCCAGCGCCGGCAGCCATGACATGAACACCGGCGAGGTGGATGACGCCGAAGCGGCCGCCCACTGGTTCCGCGCCCAGCGTCCGGAGCTGGCGCTGACGCTGTTCGGTTTTTCCTTCGGCGGCTTCGTCGCGGCGAGCCTGGCCGGTCGCCTGGAACAGCAGGGCATCGAAGTGCCCCGGTTGTTCATGGTGGCGCCGGCGGTGAAGCGCCTTACCGTCGACACGCCGCTGCCCGCCCGTGGCGAACTGACGGTGATCCAGCCGGACACCGACGAGGTCGTCGAGCCGCAGGCGGTGTATGACTGGTCCGCCTCCCTACAACGCTCCCATGAGCTGCTGAAAGTGGCAGAATGCGGGCACTTCTTTCATGGCAAGCTGACCGATCTGAAGGATCTGGTCCTGCCGCGCCTCTGACCCCGACAGCCGTCCGACAAGCGATCCCCCATGACCACTCGTATCCTCACCGGCATCACCACCACCGGTACTCCACACCTCGGCAATTACGCCGGTGCCATCCGTCCCGCCATCGTCGCCAGCCGTGATGCCGACGTCGACTCCTTCTACTTCCTGGCCGACTACCACGCGCTGATCAAGTGCGACGACCCGGCGCGTATCCAGCGCTCGCGCCTGGAGATCGCCGCCACCTGGCTGGCCTGTGGCCTGGACACCGACAAGGCGACCTTCTACCGCCAGTCGGACATTCCCGAGATCCCCGAGCTCACCTGGCTGCTCACCTGCGTCGCGGCCAAGGGCCTGCTCAACCGCGCACATGCCTACAAGGCGTCGGTGGACAAGAACGTGGAGAACGGCGAGGACCCGGATGCGGGCGTCACCATGGGCCTGTACAGCTACCCGGTGCTGATGGCGGCGGACATCCTCATGTTCAACGCCCACAAGGTGCCGGTCGGCCGTGACCAGATCCAGCATGTGGAAATGGCCCGCGACATCGGCCAGCGCTTCAACCACCTGTTCGGCGCCGGCCGCGAGCTCTTCACCCTGCCGGAGGCGGTGATCGAGGAGGAAGTGGCCACCCTGCCGGGCCTGGACGGTCGCAAGATGTCCAAGAGCTACGACAACACCATCCCGCTGTTCGGCAGCGCCAAGCAGCTTAAGGACGCCATCGCCCGCATCGTCACCGACTCGCGCGCCCCCGGCGAGCCAAAGGACCCGGACAGCTCCCACCTGTACACCCTCTACCAGGCCTTCTCCACGCCGGCGCAGCTGGCGGCCTTCCGCGCCGAGTTGCTCGACGGCCTCGCGTGGGGCGAAGCCAAGCAGCGTCTGTTCCAGCTGCTGGACAATGAGCTGGGTGAAGCCCGCGAGCGGTACCACGCGCTTATCGAGCGTCCGGCCGATCTGGAAGACATCCTCCTCGCCGGTGCCGCCAAGGCCCGCAAGACTGCGACGCCCTTCCTCAACGAGCTGCGCGAGGCGGTCGGTTTGCGCTCCTTCCGCAGCAATGTGCAGAGTGCCGATGCCGGCAAGAAGAAAGCGGCCAAGAGTGCGCGTTTCGTCAGCTTCCGCGAAGACGACGGCAGCTTCCGCTTCCGCCTGCTGGCTGCCGATGGCGAGCAGTTGCTGCTGTCCCGGACCTTCGCCGATGGCAAGTCCTCGGGCATGGTGACCAAGCGCCTGCAAGCCGGCAGCGCCCTGGATATCCGCGCCGAAGGCACCAGCTACGGCCTGTGGCTCGATGGCGAGGTTGTGGGGCAGGGTGGCGAGTTCGCTGATTCCGATGCCCGTGACGCCGCCGTGCAGCGTTTGCGTGAGGCCCTTGCCCCACAGGAGTAAGGCGCTTTCTTACGGCCGGCGTAGCTGGCCGATTGCCAAGAAACGGGGCCGTCGCTAAAGTGACGGCCCCGTTTTTCGTTGCCTTGCTACCGATCATGACCCCCCTCGAGCGTTACCAGGCCGATCTCAAGCGGCCGGACTTCTTCCACGACGCCGCGCAGGAAACTGCCGTCCGCCATCTGCAGCGCCTGTACGACGACCTGATCGCCGACAGCCAGAACAAGCCCGGTCTGTTTGGCAGTCTGTTCGCCAAGAAGCGCCAGGGGCCGGTCAAGGGCCTGTATTTCTGGGGCGGCGTAGGTCGCGGCAAGACCTATCTGGTCGATACCTTCTTCGATGCCTTGCCGTTCAAGGAGAAGATGCGTACCCACTTCCACCGCTTCATGAAGCGTGTGCACGAGGAGATGCGAACTCTCAAGGGCGAGAAGAACCCCCTGACCATCATCGGCAAGCGCTTCGCCGATGAGGCCCGGGTGATCTGCTTCGACGAGTTCTTCGTCTCCGACATCACCGACGCGATGATCCTCGCCACCTTGCTGGATGAGCTGTTCAAGAACGGTGTGAGCCTGGTGGCGACGTCCAACATCGTCCCGGACGGCTTGTACAAGGATGGCCTGCAGCGCGCTCGCTTCCTGCCGGCCATCGCCTTGCTCAAGCAGCACACCGACATCGTCAACGTCGACAGCGGCGTGGACTACCGGCTGCGTGCCCTGGAGCAGGCCGAGCTGTTCCATTGGCCTCTGGGCGACGAGGCCGAGGCCAGCCTGAAGAAAAGCTTCAGGAGCCTGCTGCCCGATTGCACCCAGGCCCAGGAGAACGAGGCGCTGATGATCGAGAACCGCGAGATCCGTGCGATCCGCGTGTGCGAGGACGTCGCCTGGTTCGAGTTCCGCGAACTCTGCGATGGCCCGCGCAGCCAGAACGACTACATCGAGCTGGGCAAGATCTTCCACGCGGTGATCCTGGCCAACGTCGAGCAGATGGGCGTGGCCAAGGACGACATGGCGCGGCGCTTCATCAACCTGGTGGATGAGTTCTACGACCGCAACGTCAAGCTCATCATCTCCGCCGAAGTGGAGCTGAAGGACCTGTACACCGGTGGTCGCCTGACTTTCGAGTTCCAGCGCACCCTCAGCCGCTTGCTGGAGATGCAGTCCCACGAGTTCCTCTCTCGGCCGCATAAGCCTTGAAGAGCTGGAAGCCTGAAGCTTAAAGCCTGAAGAAAAAGCAATGCGGGCCGAGTTCATCGGCCCGCATGCTCTTCCAGCTTCCAGCTTCCAGCTTCCAGCTTCCAGCTTGCAGCGCTAGCGCTGCGCCACTTCCTTCTCATACTGCTTCAGCAGTTGCTGTGCATGGGCCACTTCCAGGGCCTCCATGGCGTTGATCGGCTTGATCGCCACTGCTTTCTTCAGGTGCTCCATGACCTTCTGCTCTTCGTCGTCGCCATAGACGTAGAGGAGTGCATTGGCGTACTCGTAGTGGCCGATCGGCAGGTCATCCTTGGCGCTGAAGGAGCGGGTGAAGTACTGCTCCATCTTGTCCGAGCTGACCCCGTAGGTCATTTTCCCGACCAGTTTGCCGACCTTGCGGATCACGCCGGCTTCGTAGCCGCCGTAGAGCGCGAGGGCGAAGGGTTGGCGCGGCTGCTTCTGCAGCAGGGCGTCCAGTTCCTCGGGGATCTGGCTGGTGTAGCCGCGCTTGAGCACCACCGGCACCGACAGCTCTTCACCCAGGCGGGCCTTGGCGTAGACGCGGCCGAACTGGGCCACGGTGTCGGCCTGGACCAGTTCGCCAGCCTCGTCGGTGTACTTGATCACTTCCTCCAGCAGGCGGTGCTTCTCCTCCTGGCTGGGGGCGAGGAACATCGCGTAGATGACCTGCGCGAACATCGCCGGCACCTGGCCGCCGACGCCCAGCGCCAGGCCCTGCTTCTTGGCTTCGGCGAAGTCACCCTTGAACATCAGGCGCCACACGTCCTGCAGCCTGGCGGCATAGGCCTCGGCTTCCTCGGGCTTGCCGGTGAAGCCGGTGTTGCCGGTCACGGTCATTTCCAGCGCCTTGGGGTTCTGGGTGGCCATGGTCACCACCCAGTCGGCATCCGGGAAGGGGTAGTCAGGGCCGAAGCCGCGGGTCAGCTGGGGCCAGGCCTGGCGCAGCTTGTCGCCGGAGTAGTCGTAGGCGGCCTGGTCGTAGGGGAAGGGTTTCCAGTCGTCTGCAACGGCTGTGAAGCTGGCGGCAGCCAGCAGGGCAAGCAGGTAACGGCGCATGGTTGAGTACCTTTTATTGTTGTTCTTCATCCGCCGTACCGCTGACGGAAAAGGTTCGGACACCCCTGTGGGGACCATGCCCGGATCATAATTCGCTGCCGCCACCGGCCAACCCATCCTTGGGATGGCCGCCTGCTCAGTCGCCCTTGTGCTGGAACTGCCTGCGGTACTGGTTGGGGGAGAGATTGGTGTGCTGGCGAAACAGTCGGGCGAAGAAGCTGGCGTCGTCGTAACCCACTTCGTAGCTGATGGTCTTGATGCTCTTGCGGGTCGCCGAAAGGAGGCCCTTGGCTGTTTCGATGCGTAACCGTTGCAGGTAGTGCAGGGGTTTGTCGCCGGTGGCGGCCTGGAAGCGACGCATGAAGTTGCGGATGCTCATGCCGTGGTCGCGGGCGACGTCCTCGAAGCGGAACTTGTCGGCGAAGTGCTCCTCGAGCCAGTGCTGGATCTGCAGGATGGTCACGTCCTGGTGCAGCTTCTGCCCGCCGAAGCCGATGCGCCCGGGGGCGTAGCTGCGCTGCACTTCGTAGAGGATGTCGCGGGAGACGGCCTGGGCGATGCTGGCGCCACAGAAGCGTTCGATCAGGTAGATGTACAGGTCGCAGGCGGAGGTGACGCCGCCTGCACAGTAGAGGTTGTCGGCATCCGACAGGTGCTTTTCCTGGTTCAGCAGCACCTTCGGGAAGCGCTCGCCGAACTCGCGGAAGAAGCGCCAGT
This sequence comes from Pseudomonas sp. 57B-090624, assembly GCF_003234055.1. Lineage (NCBI taxonomy): Bacteria > Pseudomonadati > Pseudomonadota > Gammaproteobacteria > Pseudomonadales > Pseudomonadaceae > Pseudomonas > Pseudomonas sp. 57B-090624. Next base: position 38,784 of record NZ_QKRU01000039.1, on the reverse strand, counting down.
AGGTGGTCGCCTCCTTGCCATCCAGCAGCCCGGCCTGGGCCATCCAGAACACGCCGGTGGCCTCGCCGCAGATGGAGCTGCCGGCGGCATGGCGCTCGCGCAGCCATTGCAGGACCTGGGGGTGGCGCTCGCAGAGGGCGTCGAAGTCGTCCCAGAAGGCTGGAAGGATGATGATGTCGGCCTCGTCCAGCGCACCGTCGACCGGCATGATCACGTCGCTGAAGCTGCGCACGGGCAGGCCGTCCGGGCTGACCAGGTGGATCTCGAATGCGGGCTTGAGGCCGAGGCCCTGGAGCTTGCTGTAGCGGAGGCTGGCCATATGGAAGAAATCCTTGGCCTGCATCAGGGTGGAAGCGAAGACACCTTCGGTGGCGAGGATGCTCACCCGCCTTAGGATGGGGGACTGCTGGTTGGTCATGGTCTTGTTCTTATAAGGGGAAAGCGGTCATTAGCCGGCTGGATCGTCTTATTTTTTGTCGCAACTGTCCAGTGTGCGTCTGGTACGACTGTCCTACAGTCTCTGGCCTTCAACCTCGAACCCAGACGCATCCGCCAAGGTGACCGCATGATTCCCAGAACCCTGTTCAGCTCCGATCACGAACTCTTCCGCGACAGCGTGCGCAAGTTCCTCGAACAGGAGGCGGTGCCCTTTCATCACCAGTGGGAGAAGGACGGCTACATCGACCGCGCGTTGTGGAACAAGGCGGGGGAGGCCGGGATGCTCTGCTCGCACATCCCCGAGGAGTACGGCGGCATGGGCGCCGACTTCCTCTACAGCACGGTGGTGATCGAGGAGATCGGCCGCCTGGGGCTGACCGGCATCGGCTTCTCGCTGCATTCGGACATCGTCGCACCCTATGTCCTCCATTACGGCTCCGAGGAGCTGAAGCACAAGTACCTGCCGCGCATGGTGACCGGCGAGCTGGTGACCGCCATTGCCATGACCGAGCCTGGCGCGGGCTCGGACCTGCAGGGCGTGAAGACAACTGCCGTGCTGGACGGCGACGACTACGTGATCAACGGCTCCAAGACCTTCATCACCAACGGCTACCTGGCCGACCTGGTGATCGTGGTCGCCAAGACCGATCCCAAGGCCGGCGCGAAGGGCACCAGCCTGTTCCTGGTAGAGGCGGGGGCGCCGGGTTTCTCCAAGGGCAAGCGCCTGGAGAAGGTGGGCATGAAGGCCCAGGACACATCGGAGCTGTTCTTCCAGGACGTGCGCGTGCCCAAGGAGAACCTGCTGGGCCAGGCCGGCATGGGCTTCGCCTACCTGATGCAGGAGCTGCCCCAGGAGCGCCTGACCGTCGGTATCGGCGCGCTGGCGTCGGCCGAGGCGGCGCTGAAGTGGACCCTCGACTACACCCGCGATCGCAAGGCCTTCGGCAAGGCCATCGCCGAGTTCCAGAACACCCGCTTCAAGCTCGCGGAGATGGCGACCGAGATCCAGATAGGCCGCGTGTTCGTCGACCGCTGCCTGGAGCTGCACCTGCAGCGCAAGCTGGATGTGCCCACCGCGGCGATGCTCAAGTACTGGGGCACCGATCTGCAATGCAAGGTGCTGGACGAATGCGTCCAGCTGCACGGCGGCTACGGGTTCATGTGGGAATACCCGGTGGCGCGCGCCTGGGCCGATGCCCGTGTGCAGCGCATCTATGCGGGCACCAACGAAATCATGAAAGAGATCATCGCGCGCTCGCTGTAAGTCCCCTGGTCCGCCGCCGGGCTGAGCGGCGGACCCTTCCTGCGGGCTCCGGGTCTACCTTGTGTCGACCTTTCGGAGCCTGCTCATGAATTCTTCCCCTTTCGATGACTGGGACGGCAGTGTCCGCCACGCCAAGCGCCTGCAGGGCGACTTGGCGGCACGGGTGCTGCTGGTCGACGATTTCTCGCCGCTGAAAGTGGTGGCGGGCGTCGATGTCGGCTTCGAGGAGGGCGGCCAGATCACCCGGGCCGTCGCCGTGTTGCTGGATGCCGATGACTACCGCCTGCTGGGCCAGGTGGTGGCGCGGGTGCCGACATCCATGCCCTACGTGCCCGGGCTGTTGTCCTTCCGTGAGCTGCCGGGCCTGCTGGAAGCGCTGGCCGGTCTGCCGCAGCGGCCGGACCTGGTGTTCTGCGACGGGCAGGGGATCGCCCATCCGCGCCGGCTCGGCATCGCTTCGCATCTGGGCGTGGTCACCGGGCTGCCGACCCTCGGGGTCGCGAAGACGATACTGGTGGGGCATCACCAGGAGCCGGGTCTCATGCGTGGCGATCATGTGCCGCTGGAGCACGACGGAGAGCAGATCGGCTGGATGCTGCGCAGTCGCGATCGAGTCGCGCCGCTGGTGGTTTCGCCAGGGCATCGCGTATCCATGCGCAGCGCGCTGGAGCTGGTGCTGCGCGGCTGTCGGGGCTATCGGTTGCCGGAACCGACCCGGCTGGCGGATCGGCTGGCCTCACGGCGGGGCGACATGCCGGTTGCCCGTGATGTCGCGCCGGGTCTGTTCGACTAGGTCAGGGGGCAGGGTTGGGCTGGCCTCGATGGATCTCGGCGATGCCTTCGAGTACCGCATCTGGCAGCGTCAGCTCGCTGCTGGCGAGGTTGCTCTCCAACTGCTCAAGGGTGGTGGCGCCAATGATGTTGCTGGTGACGAAAGGCTGCGCGGTGACGAAGGCCAGGGCCATCTGTGCCGGGTCCAGGCCATGTTCGCGGGCCAGCGCCACGTAGCGCGAGCAGGCGGCCTGGGCCTGCGGGTTGGTGTAGCGGGCGAAGCGGCTGAACAGGCTGATGCGAGCGTTGGCCGGGCGCGCACCGTTCTCGTACTTGCCGGACAGCATGCCGAACGCCAGCGGTGAATAGGCCAGCAGGCCGCAGCGCTCACGGATCGCCACTTCCGCCAGGCCTACTTCGAAACTGCGGTTGAGCAGGTTGTAGGGGTTCTGGATGGAGGCGGCGCGGGGCAGGCCAAGCTGATCGGCCAATTGCAGGAACTTCATCGTGCCCCAGGGCGTTTCGTTGGACAGGCCGACATGGCGGATCTTGCCCGCCTTCACCTGTTCGGCGAGGACTTCGAGGGTTTCCTGGAGCGGGGTGAAGTCTTCATCGCGGTGCTGGTAGCCCAACTGGCCGAAGAAGTTGGTGCTGCGCTCTGGCCAGTGCAGTTGGTAGAGGTCGATCCAGTCTGTCTGGAGGCGCTTGAGGCTGGCATCCAGTGCCGCGGTGATGTGCTGGCGGTTGTGCTTGAGGTTGCCGTCGCGGATGTGGGTGATACCGTTGCCCGGCCCGGCCACCTTGCTGGCGAGTACCCAGTCGGCGCGGTCCCTGTTCCGGGCGAACCAGTTGCCGATGATGGTTTCTGTCGCCGCGTAGGTTTCCGCGCGGGGCGGGACCGGGTACATCTCGGCTGTGTCCAGGAAGTTGATGCCGTAGGATTTGGCACGCTCGATCTGGGCGAATGCCTCTGCCTCGGTGTTCTGTTCGCCCCAGGTCATGGTGCCCAGGCACAGGCTGCTGACCTTGATATCGGTGTGGCCGAGTTGGCGGAATTCCATGCAGCGCTCCTCTGGTGGCAAAGATAGCTATCAAATCAGGTTGAAATTTTCCGTGCAATCGGCATAATTCCGCGGCTTTCTTTGCGGGGATGCCTAGCTCGCGAAGAAGGAAGGTGGGGATGCCTAGCCCGCCGAAACCCTTATGCCGTGTGCGGACGCGCTGACCCGAGCCCCCGATAGCGTCTGTTTCCGGCTGCCCTGTGTTGCCAGGGCGAGCACTATTCAGTAAGATCCGCCGTCTTATTTTCAGGGCGGCCCCTGAGGCTATAGCGAATGAAGACTTTTACTGCAAAACCGGAAACTGTTAAGCGCGACTGGTATGTCGTCGACGCTGCCGGTCAGACCCTGGGTCGTCTGGCCACCGAAATTGCTAGCCGCCTGCGCGGCAAGCACAAGCCGGAATACACCCCGCACGTTGACACCGGCGACTACATCGTCGTGATCAACGCCGAGCAGGTACGTGTGACCGGTGCCAAGACTACCGACAAGATGTACTACTCGCACTCCGGCTTCCCGGGCGGCATCAAGGAAATCAACTTCGAGAAGCTGATTGCCAAGGCCCCTGAGCGCGTGATCGAGACCGCGGTCAAAGGCATGCTGCCGAAGAACCCGCTGGGTCGCGACATGTATCGCAAGCTGAAGGTGTACAAGGGTTCTGCTCACCCGCACACCGCTCAGCAGCCCCAAGAACTGAAGATTTAACGGGATAGTTCATTATGTCGGCGACTCAAAACTACGGCACTGGCCGTCGCAAGACTGCAACCGCACGCGTATTCCTGCGTCCGGGTACTGGCAAGATTTCCATCAACAACCGCAGCCTGGATCAGTTCTTCGGCCGTGAAACCGCTCGCATGGTCGTGCGTCAGCCGCTGGAGCTGACCGAGACCGTCGAGAAGTTCGACATCTACGTCACCGTCCTCGGTGGTGGTGTCAGCGGTCAGGCTGGTGCGATCCGTCACGGTATCACCCGTGCCCTGATCAGCTACGACGAAGCGCTGCGCAGCCCGCTGCGTAAGGCCGGCTACGTGACTCGCGATGCTCGCGAAGTCGAGCGTAAGAAGGTCGGTCTGCGTAAAGCGCGTAAGCGTCCGCAGTACTCCAAGCGTTAATACGACGCTTCGAAAAACGCCCAGGCCCTTGTGGATCTGGGCGTTTTTTTATGCCCGCGAAAACGCCCTGCGACAGCTTGTCGCATGCGCGTAACCCTTATCTCTCAAGGCTTTCAGCAGTTTTGTATCCGGCTATTACCTTGTCAGGAGAGGGGGTTTTCTTTACCATTTGGCGAATTTTTTGCGCGGCTCGATTTTTACTTAGTAGAGGCCTGAACAACAGGCCACAAAAGCTGATGGGAGACGACTGAATGAGCAATGACGGCGTGAATGCAGGCCGGCGTCGCTTCCTCGTAGCAGCCACATCCGTGGTGGGTGCTGCAGGAGCGGTGGGTGCTGCGATCCCGTTCGTGGGGTCATGGCAGCCCAGTGCGAAGGCCAAGGCCGCAGGGGCACCGGTGAAGGTGAATATCAGCAAGATCGAAGCAGGTCAGCAGATGATTGCTGAATGGCGCGGTCAGCCGGTATTCATCGTTCGCCGTACCGAGGAGATCCTCGGCAACCTGGGCAAGATCGACGAGCGCATGGCTGACCCGAAGTCCGAAGCATCCGTGCAGCCGACCTATGTCGATCCGCATAACCGCTCGATCAAGCCGGAGATCCTGGTTCTGGTCGGTCTCTGCACCCACCTCGGCTGCTCGCCCTCCTTCCGTCCGGAAGTTGCGCCTGCCGACCTGGGCGCCGAGTGGGTAGGGGGCTACTTCTGCCCCTGCCACGGTTCTCGCTACGACCTCGCGGGCCGTGTCTACAAGGCGCAGCCCGCACCCTTGAACCTGCCGGTGCCGCCCCACTCCTACGAGTCGGATGATGTCATCGTCATCGGTGTGGACCAGGAGAAGGCCTAATGAGCAAATTCATGGAATGGATCGATGCGCGCTTCCCCGCGACCAAGATGTGGGAAGACCATCTGAGCAAGTACTACGCTCCGAAGAACTTCAACTTCTTCTATTTCTTCGGCTCCCTGGCCCTGCTGGTCCTGGTGAACCAGATCCTCACCGGCATCTGGCTGACCATGAGCTTCACGCCGTCCGCGGAAGAAGCCTTCGCCTCCGTCGAGTACATCATGCGCGACGTCGAGTACGGGGCGATCATTCGCTACCTGCACTCCACCGGCGCCTCGGCTTTCTTCATCGTGGTCTACATGCACATGTTCCGCGGCCTGCTCTACGGCTCCTACCAGAAGCCGCGTGAGCTGGTTTGGATCTTCGGCATGCTGATCTACCTCGCCCTGATGGCCGAGGCCTTCATGGGCTACCTGCTGCCCTGGGGCCAGATGTCCTACTGGGGTGCCCAGGTGATCATCTCGCTGTTCGGTGCCATCCCCGTCATCGGTGGTGACCTGACCCAGTGGATCCGCGGTGACTACCTGATCTCCGGCATCACCCTGAACCGCTTCTTCGCCCTGCACGTGATCGCCCTGCCGATCGTGATCCTCGGCCTGGTCGTGCTGCACATCCTGGCTCTGCACGAAGTGGGTTCGAACAACCCCGATGGCGTGGACATCAAGAAGCTGAAGGACGAGAACGGCATTCCGCTCGACGGCATCGCCTTCCACCCCTACTACAGCGTGAAAGACATCGTCGGTGTGGTGGTCTTCCTCTTCGTGTTCTGCTTCGTGGTGTTCTTCTTCCCGGAGATGGGTGGTTACTTCCTCGAGAAGCCGAACTTCGAACAGGCGAACCCGTTCAAGACCCCTGAGCACATTGCGCCGGTGTGGTACTTCACCCCGTTCTACGCGATTCTCCGCGCGGTTCCGGACAAGCTGATGGGCGTCATCGCCATGGGCGCTGCCATTGCCGTGCTCTTCGTCCTGCCGTGGCTGGATCGCAGCCCCGTCAAGTCGATGCGCTACAAGGGCTGGCTGAGCAAGATCTGGCTGCTGGTCTTCTGCGTGTCCTTCGTCATCCTCGGCGTGCTGGGTGTTCTTGCGCCGACCCCGGGCCGTACGCTGCTGTCGCAGGTGTGCACCATCCTGTACTTCGCGTACTTCATCCTGATGCCCTTCTACACCAGGATGGAAAAAACCAAACCGGTTCCGGAAAGGGTGACAGGCTGATGAAAAAGCTATTCGCTGCATTTGTTATCGCTGCACTGCCGGCCTTGACCTTCGCCGCCGGTGGCCATGATGTAGAACTGGATCATGTCGACATCGACCTGACCGACAAGGCTGCACTGCAGGACGGCGCTCGTACCTTCGCCAACTACTGCATGGGCTGCCACAGTGCCAAGTTCCAGCGCTATGAGCGCGTGGCCAAGGACCTGGGCATTCCCGAAGAGCTGATGCTGGAAAACCTGGTGTTCACCGGTGCCAAGATCGGCGACCACATGCAGATCGGCATGAAGCCGAGCGATGCCAAGACCTGGTTCGGCGCCGCGCCGCCGGACCTGACCCTGGTCGCCCGTGTTCGTGGTACCGATTGGCTGTACAGCTACCTGCGCAACTTCTACGAAGATCCGGCGCGTCCCTGGGGCGTGAACAACAAGATCTTCCCGAACGTCGGCATGCCCAACGTGCTGGTCGGCCTGCAGGGTCGCCAGGTCGTGGGTTGCAAGCAGGTCCAGGCGGTCGAAGAAGGCAAGAAGCAGTACGATCCGCTGACGGGCGCTCCCATCACCCATGAGGCGTGCGACCAGCTGACCATCGTGCCGAAGACCGGCAAGCTGAGCGAGGCCGAGTTCGACCAGAAGGTGCAGAATCTGGTGACCTTCCTGGCCTACTCCGCTGATCCGAACAAGCTGCACATGCAGCGCATCGGCACTTACGTTCTGCTGTACCTGGCCTTCTTCTTCGTGTTCGCCTACCTGCTCAAGCGCGAATACTGGAAAGACGTGCACTGATAGCTGGCTTCACCGTTGTATACTCGCGCGCCCTTCATGGGCGCGCGCGTTTTTCTACTACTGCATAACTTCAAGCGAGGAGGGCGCCATGGCCGTGACCAACAGGTTGGCCTGTTACTCCGACCCCGCAGACCACTATTCCCATCGTGTACGCATCGTGCTCGCCGAGAAGGGTGTCGCTGCGGACATCATCGATGTCGAGCCGGGGCGCTGTCCGCCCAGGCTGGCCGAGGTCAACCCCTACGGCAGTGTGCCGACCCTGGTCGATCGCGACCTTGCGCTCTACGAGCCCACCGTGGTCATGGAGTACCTTGAGGAGCGTTATCCGCACCCGCCGCTCATGCCGGTCTATCCGGTTGCACGGGGCAACACCCGTCTCCTCATGCACCGCGTTCAGCGTGATTGGTGCAGCCTGGTGGACCAGATTCTCGACTCCCGGGTGAAGGAGGCCGCCAAGGCCGTCGCTCGCAAGGAGTTGCGCGAGAGTCTCACTGGCGTATCGCCACTGTTCGCCGACAAGCCATTTTTCCTGAGCGAAGACCTCAGTCTTGTAGACTGCTGTCTGCTGCCGATCCTCTGGCGCCTGCCGGTGCTGGGAATCGAGTTGCCTCGCCCTGCCAAGCCGCTGCTGGACTACATGGAGCGCCTGTTCGTACGCGATGGCTTCCAGGCCAGTCTGTCAGCCGTCGAGCGCGACATGCGCTGATGAGGAGCATCTGATGAACTCCAGTCGTCCCTACCTTGTCCGTGCGCTCTACGAGTGGATAGTCGACAACAATTGCACCCCGCACCTGCTGGTCAATGCGGAGCATGCCGGTGTCCAGGTGCCGGCCGGTTATGCCAACGATGGTCAGATCGTGCTCAACGTTTCTCCCAGTGCCGTGCGTCACCTGCACATGGATAACGAAGCGGTGAGTTTCGAGGGGCGTTTCGGTGGCGTCGCCCACACCCTCTACATTCCTGCGGCGGCGATCATGGCCATCTATGCGCGGGAGAACGGGCAGGGCATGGTCTTCGATCTGGAGCCGCCGGTGGTGGACGACGAGGACCTGGGCCCCGAGGATGATGGTCCTTCCGGCGGCGATCCGTCCGGAGGCTCGCCGCGACCCAGCGGGCGCCCCAGTCTCAAGGTGGTCAAGTAATAAAAAAGGCGATCCGGTTGGATCGCCTTTTTTGTATCCGCAATTCGATCAGTTGGTGTACTCGAACAGCTTGACGATGCGCTGTACGCCGGAGACGCCCTGGACCACGCTGGTGGCCTTGGCTGCTTCCTGGCGGGTCACCAGGCCGAGCAGGTAGACGATGCCGTTCTCGGTCACGACTTTGATCTGCGAGCTGGGGATCTGGCTGTCGGCCAGCAGCTGGGTGGTGATCTTGGTGGTGATGGTGCTGTCGTTCATGCGGGCCAGAGTCGAGGAGTTCTGCCCGACATGCAATTCGTTATGCACCTTCTTCACGCCCTGTGCGGTGCGCGCGGCCTGTTCGGCCTGGGCCTTGAGGTTGTCGTTGGGGGTCTGTCCGGCCAGCAGCACGACGCCGTTGTAGCTGGTCACGACGATGTGCGAATTGGTCTTGAGATCAGGGTTCGCCGCTTCGATCTTGGCCCGCACCTTGGAAGGCGTGGACTGGTCGTCGATGGTCTTGCCGATGGTGCGGCCACCACAGCCACCTAGAACCAGGGTGACGGCGAGGCAGGCGAGGATCAGAGGGGAACGCGTCATTCTTCACTCCCAAACAGTTGACGATCGATCAGGTCACAAAGGCAATGGATGGCCAGTAGATGAACCTCCTGGATGCGCGCCGTGGACTTGGCGGGTACGCGGATCTCCACATCTTCGGGCAGCAGCAGCGAGGCCATGCCGCCGCCGTCGCGGCCGGTCAGGGCTACGACAATCATTTCGCGGTCATGTGCGGCCTGGATGGCCTGGATGATGTTTGCGGAGTTCCCGCTGGTGGAGATCGCCAGCAGGATGTCGCCGGGTTGGCCCAGGGCGCGGATTTGCTTGGAGAAGATCTCGTTGTAGCTGTAGTCGTTGGCGATGGAGGTGATGGTCGAGCTGTCGGTGGTCAGTGCCAGCGCGGGCAGGCTTGGGCGTTCGCGCTCGAAGCGATTGAGCAGCTCCGAGGAGAAGTGCTGGGCGTCGCCGGCGGAGCCGCCATTGCCACACGAGAGTATCTTGCCCTCGTTTAGCAGGGCGTTGACCATCACCATGCTCGCGTGCTCGATGTGCGGAGCGAGCATTTCCATGGCGAGCAGCTTGGTGTCGATGCTGGCCTGGAAGAGCTGGCGGATTCGGGGTTGCATGTCCATCGGGTTGACCTTAAGTGGGAGCGACTGCTCAGGTATCAAAGGCGTTCTGCAGCCATGTCAGTCGCGGGGGTGAGTCGCCATCCATCGAGTTGATGGCGACCACGTCAAATCTGCACGGGTATCGAGACCAGCGGGACTCCTTCAGGAGGAAGTGCTGGGCAGCGGTGATCAGCTTGGCGCGCTTGCGCGCATCGACGCTCTCCAGGGCGCCGCCCCAGGCGGCATGCCGTCGGTAGCGTACTTCGACGAATACTACTGTATCGCCGTCCAGCATGACCAGATCGAGCTCGCCTCGCGGGCACCGCCAGTTGCTGGCCAGCAGGCGCAAGCCATGACCTTCGAGGTGGGTGCGGGCAAGGGCCTCTGCCGCTTGCCCGCTGCTCTGTCGCTGGCTCAAGAATCGCTGTCGGGGAGGCGCTGCACCTGGCCGTCGCGGAATTCGGCCCAGGGCAGCTGGCGCTCGATGCGTTGAGCGGGGTTCAGGCTCAGGCTGCCGGAGAGGCCGTCGACACGACTTTCCGGCAGGGCCTTGAGCTGGTTGAGGCGCGGGGCGAGGCGATAGGCGTCCACGCCCATGGCGTAGAGGCGGCCCAGGCTGCCCCCGGCTTGCGGCCATTGGCGATCGACCTGCTGGCGCAGCGGGTCGTTGCTGTTGAGCAGCCAGGGGGTTTCGCAGAAGCGGATGCCATTCAGGTCCAGATACTGGGCCTGGTCGTTGCTGCCGGTGTACAAGTGGGAGGTGGCATACACGGGCACGTCGCCAGCGTACTGGAAGGCCAGGGTGGGTTTGATCTGCTGGGCCTGCTGCGGAGTGGCGGCGAGGAAGATGAAGTCGACGTCCTGGCGGCGCGAGGGTTGAGCGGCGACCTGTGTGCCGAGGGTGCTCTGCAGGCGCTTGGTGCGCGATTCGCTCTGGCGCAGTTGGAACAGGTCGGCGATCTGCTGGGCCAGTTCCACCGGCTGATCGACGTGCTCGGCTGCGATCAGGCTGCCGCCGGACTGCTCCCAGTTCTGGCGGAATGCATTGAGTACACGGTCGCCCCATTCGCCACGCGGCACCAGTGCTACGGCGCGACGCATGCCGTCGCCCCAGGCGCGGCGGGCCACTTCACGGGCTTCGTCCTCGGCGGCAAGGCCGAATTGGAACAACTGGGCGGGGCCTTCCTGGCCGGCGTCGCTGTAGTTGAGGGCAAGTGTGGTGATAGGCAGTTGCTCGCGGTCGCTCATCTGCTTGACCAGCGGTTTCTCCAGTGGCCCGACCACGAGTTGTACGCCGTCGGCCTGTGCCTGGCGGTAGAAGTCATCCAGGGAGCTGAGGTGCGAGCTGTCGTAGAGCTGGATGGCTGGCGGGTTCTGGCCGGCCTGCTGAGCCTGGTAGTGAGCGGCGAGGAAGCCGTCTCGAAGGGCGCGGGCCACCGAGGCGAGCGGGCCTTCCTGGGGCAGCAGCAGGGCGATCTTTGTCAGGGGCTGATTGGCCAGTTCTTTCAGTTTGAGAAGGGGGGCAGGGAGCTGCTCGGCAGCTGGGTGTTGCGGATTCTGGGTGCGCCAGGTTTCGATGGCCGCCTGTTGTTGCTCCAGGGTGCCGGCGCTCTTGGTCACGCGGGCCAGCTCCATCCAGCCGGCGAGGTCGGCGTCGCCGCCGGCCTGCAGCTGGTTGGCTGGCAGGTTGGATACCAGGGTCCAGATCGCTTCGTGGTTGGTCTTCTCGGCTTCGCCGCTGAGCAGCGGGGCGATGAATACGCGCTCACGTGCTGCGGCGAAGTTCTGGCCGTCGGCCTCAAGGGCGCGGGCGCGAATCAGTTGGGTGCGGACCTGCTGTTCGACCGGCAGCTCGGCCAGGCGCTCCAGGCTCGGATGGCCCAGGGCCTTGAGGGCGCTCTTGGGCTGGTTGCGTGCCATGGCGAGTTCGGCCGCAAGGGTGCTGGCGTATACCTGCTGGGCGGGCTTGAGGCCGTCCAGCGGGACCTGCTCGAGAATGCGGGCCGAGCGGCCTATATCCTGCTGCTTGTACGCCAGGTCGGCGGCGGCAAGGCGCAGGAGGGCGGCTTGCTCGGGCTTGCTGTCGTTCGCTTGCTGGAGCATCTGCTCGATGCTGGCTTGGGGCGTGCGGGGCAGTTCGCCGAGAGTTGAGGTGGGCGAACTGCCACAGGCGGCCAGCAGGCCGACGAGGCAGAGTGCGGAAAGCGGGCGCAGGCAAGCGATCATTTAACGATCCCGGTACTCGATCAAAGAAGCGTCGGATTGTACCCAAGGCCCGTCCGGGGTGCGATGTTGGAGGTCAGAAACGGGCTACAATGCGCGCCTTTAAGTGAATTCCGAGGTGTCTTGTGACCGTTTCCCCAGGCTCTGTTGCCACCTTGGGCAAACTTTACGTGGTGGCTACGCCCATTGGGAACCTCGATGACATCAGTGCTCGTGCGCTGCGAGTGCTGCGCGAGGTGGCACTCATCGCAGCCGAGGACACCCGCCATTCCGTACGCCTGCTTCAGCACTTCGGCATCAATACGCCCTTGGCGGCTTGTCATGATCACAATGAGCGCGAGGAGGGTGGTCGCTTTCTGGCGCGTCTGCAGGCAGGCGATGATGTCGCGTTGATTTCCGATGCGGGCACCCCGCTGATTTCCGATCCTGGCTATCACCTGGTTCGGCAGGTTCGGGCCGCCGGCATCGCCGTGGTGCCTGTGCCGGGGCCCAGCGCTCTGATCGCGGCGCTTTCCGCGGCGGGCCTACCCTCGGATCGCTTCATATTCGAGGGCTTTCTTCCCGCCAAGACGGCCGGCCGCCGCTCGCGCCTGGAGTTGGTAAAGGAAGAGCCGCGCACGCTCATTTTCTACGAGGCCCCACATCGGATACTCGAATGCCTGGAGGACATGGTGTCGATCTTCGGAGGGGAGCGTCAGGCGGTGCTTGCGCGTGAGTTGACCAAGACGTTCGAAACGCTGAAGGGTAACCCGCTGGCCGCGCTGCGCGATTGGGTTGCAAGTGATAGCAATCAGCAGCGGGGTGAGTGTGTGCTGCTGGTGGCGGGCTGGCAGGAGCCCGAGGGCGAAGATGCGATCAGTGGTGAAGCGTCGCGCGTACTCGATCTGTTGCTTGCCGAGTTGCCCCTGAAGCGAGCGGCGGCGCTGGCTGCGGAAATAACCGGGGTGCGCAAGAACCTGCTCTACCAGGCTGCGCTGGAGCGCCAGGGCGATTCTTGAGCTTGTTCTTCTGCTGGCCTGCCGCTACCCTTGGCGGCGGAGAGTCGATCGGACAGTCGCTGTCTCATTTCGTTCGCGATTTTGAGAGGGAGGAAAGTCCGGGCTCCGCAGGGCAGAGTGCCAGGTAACGCCTGGGAGGCGAAAGCCTACGGAAAGTGCCACAGAAAATAACCGCCTAAGCGCGCAAGCGCCGGTAAGGGTGAAAAGGTGCGGTAAGAGCGCACCGCGCGACTGGCAACAGTTCGTGGCTAGGTAAACCCCACTCGGAGCAAGACCAAATAGGAATCCTTGGCGTGGCCCGCGTCGGATTCGGGTAGGTTGCTAAAGGCTGTCAGTGATGGCAGCCGTAGATGAATGACTGTCCACGACAGAACCCGGCTTACAGATCGACTCTCCACTTTCCCCCACTTCCGCTTTATTTGCTCCACGTCTGAAATACCGAAAAAATCTTATTCTTGAGAAATTACTTTAAGTTCGCGCTTCAGCTCTCTGGTGCGTCTTATTTTTGTGCCTGAAATCCGCTGCAATATCTCTCCCGCCCTCTCCCAAAAGCTCGCTAAATCTCCGTCCCGTAAGGAATTTTCCGTCTTTGCCCGCCTTGACGGTGGGGCGCGCGCATTTCTATAGTGTGCGGAAGTGGTGCAAAGTGGGACAAAGTGGGATCAATTGGTACGGGAAGCCTAAAACAGGGGAAGCGCAGCCGTGTTTCGCGGAGCAAATGCCATCAGTCTCGACGCCAAAGGGCGCATCGCGATGCCGAGCCGGTATCGTGATGAGCTTTTTTCGCGTTGTGATGGCCAGCTCATCGTCACCATCGATGCCGTCGACCGCTGTCTGACCCTCTATCCGCTCCCCGAATGGGAGCTCATCGAAGCCAAGCTTCGCGAGCTGCCGTCCCTGCGTGAAGAAGCCCGCCGCCTGCAACGCCTCCTGATCGGTAACGCCGTCGACCTCGAGTTGGACGGCAACGGTCGTTTCCTGGTCCCGCCGCGCTTGCGCGAGTACGCGGGCCTGGACAAGAAGGCGATGCTGGTTGGTCAGTTGAACAAGTTCCAGATATGGGACGAAGACGCCTGGAACGCGATTTCCGATGCGGACCTGATGGCAATCAAACAACCCGGCGGCCTGCCGGACGAACTGCGTGACCTTATCCTGTGAGTACCGAAAGCAGCTTCCGCCACATCACCGTCCTGCTCGACGAGGCCGTAGACAGCCTCGCCGTGCGTGCTGACGGCTGTTACCTGGACGGCACCTTCGGTCGCGGGGGGCACAGTCGGCTCATCCTCCGGCATCTCGGTGAGGAGGGCCGGCTGCTCGGTTTCGACAAGGACCCCCAAGCCATAGCTACAGGGCAAGCGCTGGCGGCCGAAGACGGCCGCTTTGTCATTGTGCAGCGCAGTTTCGCCGAGATGGCGGGCGAGCTTGCCGAGCGTGGCCTGGCCGGCAAGGTCGATGGCGTCCTGCTCGATCTCGGCGTTTCCTCGCCGCAGTTGGATGACGCCGAGCGTGGTTTCAGCTTCCTCAACGACGGCCCCCTCGATATGCGCATGGACCCCACTCGTGGCGTCAGTGCCGCGCAATGGATCGCCACCGCACCCGAGGATGAGATCGCCCGCGTGCTCAAGGAATATGGCGAGGAGCGCTTCGCCAAGCGCATGGCGCGTGCCGTTGTGCAGCGCCGTGCCGAGAAACCCTTCGAACGCACCGCTGATCTGGCTGCCGTGCTCACGGTGGCCAATCCCGCCTGGGAAAAAGGCAAGAATCCGGCTACCCGCGCTTTCCAGGGCATTCGCATCCATGTGAACAACGAATTGGGTGATCTGGAGCGTGGCCTCGAGGCTGCCCTGGAGAATCTCGCCGTTGGCGGCCGACTGGTCGTTATCAGCTTCCACTCCCTGGAAGACCGCATCGTCAAGCTGTTCATGCGCAAGCATGCGAAAGGCGAGGCGGACAAGTTGCCGCGCAACCTGCCTATCCGTCCCCCGGCCTTCGATCCCCGGCTGAAGCTGCTGGGCAAGCCGCAGTTCGCATCCGAAGAAGAGCTGAAGGCCAACCCGCGCTCGCGCAGTGCCGTCATGCGTGTGGCGGAGAAGCTCAGATGAGCCGCATTTACGCCAAGCCCCTGCCGGGCGGCAGTTTCCTGATGCTGTTGCTGTTCATTGCCGTGCTGGTTTCCGCCATCGGCGTGTCCTACAGCGCGCACTGGAACAGGCAGCTGCTCAACAAGCTCTACACCGAGCTCAGCGTGCGCGACAAGGCGCAGGCCGAGTGGGGCCGCCTGGTGCTGGAGCAGAGTACCTGGACAGCGCACAACCGCATCGAGTCGCTGGCCAGCGAGCAATTGAAGATGCGTATCCCCGAACCCGCGGAAATCCGCATGGTGGCGCCATGATCAACCTCGAGGGGGCGCTCTACCCCTGGCGCTTCCGGGTGGTCCTGGTGCTGCTCGCCCTCATGGTCGCGGCCATCTCCTGGCGTATCGTCGACCTGCACGTGATCGATCGCGACTTCCTCAAGGGGCAGGGCGATGCGCGCAGCGTGCGGCACATTCCGATTCCGGCGCACCGTGGCCTGATCACCGATCGCAACGGCGAGCCGCTGGCTGTCAGCACCCCGGTCACCACCCTCTGGACCAACCCCAAGGACCTGATGGCCGTGCGTGACCAGTGGCCGGTCATCGCTGCGACCCTGGGGCAGGATCCGAAGATCTTCGCCGAGCGTATCGAGCAGAACGCCGGTCGCGAATTCCTCTACCTCGCCCGCGGCCTGACGCCGGAGCAGGGGCAGGCGATCCTCGCCCGCAAGCTTCCGGGCGTTTACGCCATCGAAGAGTTCCGTCGCTTCTACCCGGCTGGCGAAGTGACCGCTCATGTAGTCGGCTTCACCGACGTCGACGATCGCGGTCGCGAGGGCGTCGAGCTGTCCTTCGACCAGTGGCTGGCCGGCGTGCCCGGCAAGCGCCAGGTGCTCAAGGATCGCCGTGGTCGCCTGATCAAGGACGTCCAGGTCGCCAAGAACGCCAAGCCCGGCAAGACCCTGGCCCTGTCCATCGACCTGCGCCTGCAGTACCTCGCCCACCGTGAACTGCGCAACGCGCTGGTGGAGAACGGCGCCAAGGCCGGCAGCCTGGTGATCGTCGACGTCAAGACCGGCGAAGTGCTGGCCATGGCCAACCAGCCCACCTACAACCCGAACAACCGCCGCAACCTGCAGCCGGCGGCCATGCGCAACCGCGCCATGATCGACGTGTTCGAGCCCGGTTCGACGGTCAAGCCGATCTCCATGTCCGCGGCCCTGCAGAGCGGCCGCTGGAAGCCCGAGGACAAGGTCGAGGTCTACCCCGGCTCGCTGCAGATCGGCCGCTACACCATCAAGGACGTCTCCAAGACCGAAGGGCCGATCCTCGACCTGACCGGCATCCTGATCAATTCCAGCAACGTCGGCATGAGCAAGATCGCCTTCGACATCGGCGGCGAGACCATCTACGAGACCATGCGCCAGCTGGGCCTCGGCCAGGACACCGGTCTCGGCTTCCCCGGCGAGCGCGTGGGCAACCTGCCCAACCACCGCGAATGGCGCAAGGCCGAGACCGCGACCCTGTCCTATGGCTACGGCCTCTCGGTGACCGCCATCCAGATGGTCCATGCCTACGCCACGCTGGCCAACAACGGCCAGGCCGTACCCCTTTCGATGACCCGGGTGGACAGCCTGCCCGTCGGTACCCAGGTGATCCCCGGGGATGTCGCCAAGACCATGCAGGGCATGCTCCAGCAAGTGGTCGAGGCGCCGCGCGGCGTGTTCCGCGCCCAGGTGCCGGGCTATCACGTTTCCGGCAAGAGCGGCACGGCGCGCAAGGCCACTGTCGGCGCCAAGGGCTACACCCAGAACGCCTACCGCTCGCTCTTCGCGGGCTTCGGTCCATCCACCAATCCGCGTCTGGCGATGGTGGTGGTGATCGATGAACCCAGCAAGGCCGGCTACTTCGGTGGCCTGGTCTCGGCACCGGTATTCGGCAGAGTCATGGCTGGTGCGTTGCGCCTGATGAACATCGCCCCGGACAACCTGCCCACCGAGGAACAACAGACCGCGGAAGCGGCTACCGGCAAAGGAGGGCGGATCTGATGCCCATGCCACTGAATCAATTGTTGCCCCAGGCCGAAAGCGCCACCCTGATCCGTGAACTGACCCTGGACAGCCGCAAGGTGCGTCCGGGTGATCTGTTCCTGGCGGTTCCCGGTGCCCAGCACGACGGCCGTGACCATATCGCCGATGCCATCGCTCGCGGCGCCACCGCTGTCGCGTACGAAGCGGAAGGCGCCCCGGTTGTCGATGCCAGCGGTGCCGAACTGCTCGCCATCAAGGGGTTGGCTGGCCAGCTTTCGGCCATAGCCGGGCGCTTCTATGGCGAGCCCAGTCGCGGCCTGAATCTCGTGGGCGTCACCGGAACCAATGGCAAGACCAGCGTCAGCCAACTGATCGCCCAGGCCCTCGACCTACTCGGCGAGCGTTGCGGCATCGTCGGGACCCTGGGGACCGGCTTCCATGGCGAGCTGGAAAGCGGCCGCCATACGACCCCCGACCCGTTGGCGGTGCAGGCCACCCTGGCCAACCTCAAGCAGGCCGGTGCCCGCGCCGTGGCGATGGAGGTTTCCTCCCATGGACTGGAGCAGGGGCGCGTGGCCGCACTCGCCTTCGATGTCGCGGTGTTCACCAACCTGTCCCGCGATCATCTCGACTACCACGGTTCGATGGAGGCCTATGGCGCTGCCAAGGCTCGCCTGTTCGACTGGCCCGAGTTGCGTTGCCGGGTGATCAACCTCGACGATGCGTTCGGCCGCGAACTCGCCTCGCGTACCCATGAGTCCCGTCTCATCGGCTACAGCCAGGAAGACGCGTCCGCCTTCATCTATTGCCGCGAAGCACATTTCGATGACGATGGCGTGCGAGCGAGCCTGGTTACGCCGCAAGGCGAAGGCCTGCTGCGCAGCCCGTTGCTTGGGCGTTTCAATCTCAGCAACCTGCTGGCGGTGGTCGGTGCCCTGCTGGGCATGGGCTACCCGCTGGACGAAATCCTTCGCACGCTGCCCGGCCTCCAGGGGCCGGCCGGCCGCATGCAGCGCCTGGGCGGTGGCGACAAGCCGCTGGTGGTGGTGGATTACGCCCACACCCCCGACGCCCTGGAAAAGGTCCTCGAAGCCCTGCGCCCCCACGCTCGGGGTCGCCTGCTGTGCCTGTTCGGCTGCGGCGGTGATCGCGACCGTGGCAAGCGCCCGCTGATGGCGGCCCTGGCCGAGCGCCTGGCCGACCACGTACTGGTCACCGACGACAACCCGCGCAGCGAAGACCCGGCGCAGATCTTCGACGACATCCGCCCTGGCTTCGCCGATGCGGCAAGGGCCGAGTTCGTCCACGGTCGTGGCGTCGCCATCGCCCGTCTGATCGCGACCGCTGGCGTCGACGACGTGGTGTTGCTGGCCGGCAAGGGGCATGAGGATTACCAGGAAATCAACGGCGAGCGCCTGCCGTTCTCCGATCTGCAGGAAGCCGAAGCCGCCCTGGGCGCCTGGGGAGCCAGCCATGCTTGAGCCGATGCGTCTTTCCGCCCTGCAGGCTCCGTTGCAGGCCCGCTTGATCGGGGCTGATGCCGCGTTCTCGGCGGTGTCCACCGACAGCCGGCGCGTTGAGCCCGGACAGCTGTTCATCGCGCTGGTCGGGCCGAATTTCGATGGCCATGACTACCTGGCCGACGTCGCCGCCAAGGGGGCCGTCGCCGCGCTCGTGCAGCGCGAGGTCCCGGGAGCGCCGCTGCCGCAGTTGCTGGTGGCCGATACCCGCCTGGCCCTTGGTCGGCTCGGTGCGCTCAACCGTGACGCCTTCACCGGCAAGGTGGCGGCGGTTACCGGGTCCAGCGGCAAGACCACGGTCAAGGAAATGCTCGCCAGCATCCTGCGGACCCAGGGGCCTGTCCTGGCCACCCGCGGCAACCTCAACAACGACCTGGGCGCGCCGCTCACCCTGCTCGAACTGGCGCCGGAGCACCGCAGCGCCGTGATCGAACTGGGCGCTTCTCGGGTGGGCGAGATCGCCTACACCGTCGGCCTGACCCGGCCCCAGGTTGCGATCATCAACAACGCCGGCACTGCCCACGTGGGCGAGTTCGGTGGCCCGGAGAAGATCATCCTGGCCAAGGGCGAAATCCTCGAAGGTCTGGCCGACAACGGTATCGCCGTGCTCAACCGCGACGACAAGGCATTCGATACCTGGCGCCAGCGCAATGGCGCCCGCCGGGTGTTGAGCTTCGGCCTTGATGCAGCCGATGCCGACCTGCGCGCCGAGTCCATCGTGCGTGATGCTCGTGGCTGCATGGCCTTCATCCTCAAGGGCGTGGCTGGTGAAGCGAACATCCAGCTCAACCTGCTGGGCCTGCATAACGTCGCCAATGCATTGGCTGCCGCCGCTGCCGCGCACGCGCTGGGCGTACCGCTGGTCGGTATTCGCGAAGGCCTGCAGAACCTGCAACCGGTCAAGGGCCGCACCGTAGCGCAGTTGGCACCCAGTGGCATGCGGGTGATCGATGACAGCTACAACGCCAACCCGGCTTCGATGATCGCGGCCGTTGATATACTCGCCGGCTTTTCCGGCCGCACCGTCCTGGTGCTCGGGGATATGGGCGAGCTGGGCGAGTGGGCCGAGCAAGGTCACCGCGACGTGGGGCTCCATGCCCGCGGCAAGGTCAGCGCGCTCTATGCAGTCGGTCCTCAGATGGCCCATGCAGTCGCCGCTTTCGGCGACGATGGCCGCCATTTCGCCGATCAGTCCAGCCTGATCCAGGCCCTGGTCGATGAGCAGGACGCCAACACAACCATTCTGATCAAAGGTTCCCGCAGCGCGGCGATGGACAAGGTCGTCGCGGCCATCTGCGGAACGGGGGAGGCTCACTAATCATGCTGCTGCTGCTCGCTGAGTACCTGCAACAGTTCCATAAGGGGTTCGGGGTGTTCCAGTACCTGACCCTGCGCGGGATTCTCGGCGTCCTTACGGCGCTGTCGCTGTCGCTCTGGCTCGGGCCGTGGATGATCCGCACCCTGCAGGTGCGCCAGATCGGCCAGTCCGTGCGCAACGACGGGCCGCAATCGCACCTCTCCAAGTCCGGTACGCCGACCATGGGGGGCGCGCTGATCCTCACCGCCATCGGCATCAGCACCCTGCTCTGGGCCGACCTGTCCAACCGCTACGTCTGGGTGGTGCTGGGCGTGACCCTGCTGTTCGGCGCCATTGGCTGGGTCGACGACTATCGCAAGGTGATCGAGAAGAACTCCCGTGGCCTGCCGAGCCGCTGGAAGTATTTCTGGCAGTCGGTGTTCGGCATCGGCGCTGCGGTCTTCCTTTATATGACCGCGACCAGCCCGGTGGAGACCACCCTGATCCTGCCGATGGTCAAGGATGTCGGCATCCCGCTGGGTGTCGGCTTCATCGTGCTGACCTATTTCGTGATCGTCGGCTCCAGCAACGCGGTCAACCTGACCGACGGGCTGGATGGCCTGGCCATCATGCCGACCGTGATGGTCGGCGGCGCGCTGGGGATCTTCTGCTACCTCTCGGGCAACATCAAATTCGCCGAATACCTGTTCATCCCCTATGTGCCGGGCGCTGGTGAGCTGATCGTGTTCTGCGCCGCCCTGGTAGGCGCCGGCCTCGGCTTCCTCTGGTTCAACACCTACCCGGCCCAGGTCTTCATGGGTGACGTCGGCGCGCTGGCGCTCGGCGCTGCCCTGGGCACCATCGCCGTGATCGTGCGCCAGGAAGTGGTGCTGTTCATCATGGGGGGCGTGTTCGTCATGGAGACGCTGTCGGTGATGATCCAGGTCGCCTCGTTCAAATTGACCGGCCGTCGTGTATTCCGCATGGCCCCTATCCACCACCACTTCGAGCTGAAAGGCTGGCCCGAGCCCCGCGTGATCGTACGTTTCTGGATCATCACCGTGATCCTCGTGCTGATCGGCCTCGCCACCCTGAAGCTGCGTTGAGGAGACCATGAGCCTGATCGCTTCCGACCAGTTCCGCATCGTTGTCGGCCTCGGCAAGAGCGGCATGTCCTTGGTGCGCTTCCTGGCGCGCCAGGGCGTGCGCTTCGCCGTGGCCGATACGCGCGAGAACCCGCCCGAACTGGCCACCCTGCGTGCCCAGTACCCGGAGGTGGAAGTGCGCTGTGGTGAACTCGACGTCGATTTCCTCTGCCGCGCCAGCGAGCTCTATGTGAGCCCCGGCCTGGCCATCGCCACACCGGCGCTGCAGGAGGCGGCCAAGCGCGGCGTCAAGCTGTCCGGCGATATCGAATTGTTCGCCCGCCACGCCAAGGCGCCCATCGTGGCCATCAGCGGTTCCAACGCCAAGAGCACCGTCACCACCCTGGTGGGCGAGATGGCGCTGGCGGCCGGTCGCCGGGTCGCCGTGGGCGGCAACCTGGGGACCCCGGCGCTCGATCTGCTGGCCGATGACATCGAGCTCTACGTGATGGAGCTGTCCAGCTTCCAGCTGGAGACCACCGATCGCCTGAACGCCGAGGTGGCCACCGTGCTCAACGTCAGCGAAGACCACATGGACCGCTACGCCGACATGCAGGCCTATCACCTGGCCAAGCACCGCATCTTCCGCGGCGCCCGGCAGGTGGTGGTCAACCGTGGCGATGCGCTGTCCCGGCCCCTGGTCGCCGACCAGCTACCCTGCTGGACCTTTGGCCTGAACAAGCCCGACTTCAGGGGCTTCGGCCTGATCGAGGAAGAGGGCGAGAAATACCTCGCGTTCCAGTTCGAGAAGCTGCTGCCCGTGCGCGAGCTCAAGGTCCGTGGCGCCCACAACCAGGCCAATGCCCTGGCTGCCCTGGCCCTGGGCCACGCCGTCGGCCTGCCCATGGAGCCGATGCTGGAGACCCTCAAGACCTTCACCGGCCTGGCCCATCGCTGCCAGTGGGTGCGCGAGCGCGAAGGCGTGGCGTACTACGACGACTCCAAGGCCACCAACGTCGGCGCTGCGCTGGCCGCCATCGAGGGCCTGGGCGCGGACATCGACGGCAAGCTTGTGCTGATCGCCGGTGGCGATGGCAAGGGTGCCGATTTCTCCGGGATGCGCGAGCCGGTGGCGAGCTTCTGCCGCGCCGTGGTGTTGCTGGGGCGTGACGCCGAGCTGATCGCCCAGGCCCTGGGCGATGCGGTGCCGCTGGTGCGCGTGCGGACCCTGGACGAGGCCGTTAGCCGCGCCGCCGAACTGGCCGTCCGCGGGGACGCCGTGCTGCTGTCGCCCGCGTGCGCCAGCCTCGACATGTTCAAGAACTTCGAAGAGCGCGGACGCCTCTTCGCCCTGGCCGTGGAGGGGCTCATCTGATGCTGGCCCGCCTGTTCGCCCTGCAGTCGCCGCTGCGCAGTCGCCGTGGCCTCGACATGGACTTCCCGCTGCTGGCGGGTTGCCTGGCGCTGCTCGGCCTGGGGCTGGTGATGATCACCTCGGCGTCCTCGGAAGTGGCCGCCGCGCTGTCCGGCAACCCGCTCTACCACAGCATCCGCCACCTCATTTACCTGGCCATCGGCGGGGTCGCCTGCGTGCTGACCCTGCAGGTGCCCATGAGCTTCTGGCAGCGCTACGGCGCGCGCCTGATGCTGGTCGCCTTCGTTCTGCTGATCATGGTGCTGCTGCCGGGCATCGGCCGCGAGGTCAACGGCGCCAAGCGCTGGATCGGCTTCGGCCTGTTCAACCTGCAGCCGTCCGAACTGGCCAAGCTGTTCACCGTCATGTTCATCGCCGGCTACCTGGTGCGCCGCCAGGACGAGGTGCGCGAGAAGCTCACCGGCTTCATCAAGCCGATGCTGGTGCTCGGCCCCATCGCCGTGCTGCTGCTGGCGGAGCCGGACTTCGGCGCCACCGTGGTACTGGTGGGTTCCTGCATCGCCATGCTGTTCCTCGGTGGCATCAACCTGGTTCGCTTCGTCCCGTTGGTCGGCGCGGTGCTCGGTGCCGGGGTGCTGGTCATGACCAGCCAGAGCTACCGCATGCAGCGCCTGACCAACTTCATCGACCCCTGGGCCGACCAGTACGGCGCCGGCTACCAGTTGAGCCAGGCGCTGATCGCTTTCGGCCGTGGCGAATGGTTCGGCGTCGGCCTGGGCAACAGCATCCAGAAGCAGTTTTACCTGCCCGAGGCCCACACCGACTTCGTCTTCGCCGTACTGGCGGAGGAGCTGGGCATGGTCGGGGCGTTGGCCACGGTCGCCCTGTTCGTGTTCGTCAGCGTCCGGGCACTGCACATCGGCCTCTGCGCGGAACGCGCGCGGCAATATTTCTCGGCCTACGTGGCCTATGGCCTGGCGTTCCAGTGGATCGGCCAGGTCCTGATCAACATCGGTGTGAACGTCGGCCTGCTGCCCACCAAGGGCCTGACCCTGCCGTTCCTCAGCTACGGCGGCAGCTCCCTGGTGATCTGCTGCGTCTGCCTCGGCCTGCTGCTGCGGATCGAATGGGAAAGCCGCACGCACCTGGGCAACGAAGACATCGAGTTCGTCGAGAGCGACTTCCTCGAAGAGGAGGTACGCCCATGAGCGGCAACGTATTGATCATGGCGGGTGGCACCGGCGGGCACGTGTTCCCGGCACTGGCCTGCGCCCGCGAGTTCCAGGCCCGTGGCTACAGCGTGCACTGGCTGGGTACCCCGCGTGGCATCGAGAACGAACTGGTACCCCAGGCCGGCCTGCCACTGCACCTGATCCAGGTCACCGGCTTGCGCGGCAAGGGCATCAGGTCGCTGCTCAAGGCGCCGTTCTCCCTGGTGCGTTCGCTGTTCCAGGCGCGGCGTGTGGTCAGCGAGCTCAAGCCCGTCTGCGTGCTGGGCATGGGTGGCTATGTCACCGGCCCCGGCGGCCTGGCTGCGCGCCTGGCCGGCGTACCGCTGGTCATCCATGAGCAGAACGCCGTCGCCGGCACCGCCAACCGCAGCCTGGCGCCGTTCGCCAGCCGCGTCTGCGAGGCCTTCCCGGATACCTTCGGGACCAGCGACAAGCGCCGCACCACGGGCAACCCGGTGCGCGAGGAGCTGTTCCTGGAAACCCCGCGCGACGCCCTGGCCGGTCGCACGCCGCGACTGCTGGTACTGGGCGGCAGCCTGGGCGCCGAGCCACTGAACAAACTGCTGCCGGCAGCCGTTGCGTTGCTGCCTGCCGAACTTCGCCCGCAGGTGTTCCACCAGGCGGGCAAGAATCACGATGGGGTCACCGCGGAGCGTTATCGCGAAGCCGGTGTCGAAGCGGAGGTCGCACCCTTCATCAAGGATATGGCGCGGGCTTATGCCTGGGCCGATCTGGTCATCTGCCGCTCTGGCGCGCTGACCGTCAGCGAGCTCGCTGCTGCCGGGTTGCCGTCCTTCCTGGTGCCGCTGCCCCATGCGATCGACGACCACCAGTCGCGCAATGCCGATTATCTGGCGAAGGAGGGCGCGGCCTTCCTTCTCCCGCAACATGCCACCGACGCGGCCGCACTCGCCGCCCGGCTGACCGAGGTACTGATGCAACCCGAACGACTGAAGGCCATGGGCGCGATCGCCCGCCGTCTGGCCAAGCCCGATGCCACCCGCAGCGTGGTCGATATCTGCCTGGAGGTGGCCCATGGTTGAGAGCCAGAAAGCCATGCCGCAACCGGAAATGCGCCGCATCCGCCGCATCCACTTCGTCGGCATCGGCGGCGTGGGCATGTGCGGGATCGCCGAAGTGCTGCTGAACCTCGGCTACAACGTCTCCGGTTCCGACCTCAAGGCCTCGGCCGTGACCGCGCGCCTGGAGAGCTTCGGTGCGCAGATCTTCATCGGCCACCGTGCCGAGAACGCCGAGAACGCCGACGTGCTGGTGGTCTCCAGCGCGGTGAACAAGGCCAACCCGGAGGTCGCCGTCGCCCTGGAGCGCCGTATCCCCGTGGTGCCGCGTGCCGAGATGCTGGCCGAGCTGATGCGCTACCGCCACGGCATCGCCGTTGCCGGTACCCACGGCAAGACCACCACCACCAGCCTGATCGCCTCGGTGTTCGCCGCCGGGGGCCTGGACCCGACCTTCGTCATCGGCGGGCGCCTGAACGCCGCCGGCACCAACGCGCAACTGGGCACCAGCCGCTACCTGGTGGCCGAGGCCGATGAGAGCGACGCCAGCTTCCTGCATCTGCAGCCGATGGTCGCGGTGGTCACCAACATCGACGCCGACCACATGAGCACCTACGGCGGCGACTTCAACAAGCTGAAGAAGACCTTCGTCGAGTTCCTGCACAACCTGCCGTTCTACGGGTTGGCGGTGCTTTGCGTGGATGACCCGGTGGTACGCGAGATCCTCCCGCAGGTGGCCCGCCCGACCGTGACCTACGGCTTCGCCGAGGACGCCGACCTGCGCGCCATCAACGTGCGCCAGCAGGGCATGCAGACCTTCTTCACCGTGCTGCGCAAGGACCGTGCGCCGCTGGACGTCTCGGTGAACATGCCGGGCAACCACAATGTGTTGAATGCCCTGGCGACCATCGCCATCGCCACCGATGAAGGCATCGACGACGACGCCATCGTGCGTGGCCTGTCGGGCTTCCAGGGCGTGGGCCGACGCTTCCAGGTCTACGGTGAGCTGCAGGTCGAAGGCGGCAGCGTGATGCTGGTCGACGACTATGGCCACCATCCGCGCGAAGTCGCGGCGGTGATCAAGGCGGTACGCGGTGGCTGGCCGGAGCGCCGTCTGGTGATGGTCTACCAGCCGCACCGCTACAGCCGCACCCGTGACCTGTACGACGACTTCGTGCAGGTGCTGGGCGAGTCCAACGTGCTGCTGCTGATGGAAGTCTACCCGGCGGGCGAAGAGCCCATCCCCGGCGCCGACAGCCGCCAGCTGTGCCACAGCATTCGCCAGCGCGGCCAGCTGGACCCGATCTACATCGAGCGTGGTGTCGACCTGGCGCCGCTGGTCAAGCCGTTGCTGCGCGCCGGCGACATCCTGCTCTGCCAGGGTGCCGGCGATATCGGCGGGCTGGCCCCGCAATTGATCCAGAGCCCGTTGTTCGGTGGTGGCGATGATGCCGCCGCGAGGAAAGAGTCATGAGCGCGAACCTGAAGTCCACCCTCGACCCCAAGGCCTTCGGCCGGGTCGCCGTGCTCTACGGCGGCAAGAGCGCCGAGCGCGACGTCTCGCTGAAGTCCGGCAGCATGGTCCTGGAAGCGCTCCAGGGCGCAGGCGTCGAGGCCTTCGGCATCGATGTCGGCGACGACCTGCTGCAACGCCTGGCCGCCGAGAAGATCGACCGCGCCTTCATCGTCCTCCACGGCCGTGGCGGCGAGGACGGCAGCATGCAGGGCCTGCTGGAGTGCCTGGGCATCCCCTACACCGGTAGCGGTGTGCTGGCGTCCGCCCTGGCGATGGACAAGCTGCGGACCAAGCAGGTCTGGCAGAGCCTCGGCCTGTCCACCCCTCGTCACGCGGTGCTGGCCAGCGAGGCGGATTGCCGTGCCGCGGCCGAAGCGCTGGGTTTCCCGCTGATCGTCAAGCCGGCTCACGAAGGCTCGAGCATCGGCATGGCCAAGGTGGCGGATGTCGACGCATTGATAGAAGCCTGGAAGGGTGCCAGCCGTTACGACTCCCAGGTACTGGTGGAGCAGTGGATCCATGGGCCGGAGTACACCATCGCGATGCTGCGCGGGCAGGTGCTGCCGCCCATCCGCCTGGGTACCCCGCATACCTTCTACGACTACGACGCCAAGTACCTGGCCAATGACACCCAGTACCAGATCCCCTGCGGGCTCGATGCGGCCAAGGAGCAGGAACTCAAGGACCTGACCGCGCGTGCGTGCGAGGCGGTGGGCACCCAGGGCTGGGCGCGCGCCGACGTGATGCAGGACGCCGACGGCCGCTTCTGGCTGCTGGAGGTGAACACCGTTCCGGGCATGACCGACCACAGCCTGGTCCCGATGGCCGCTCGTGCTGCGGGCCTGGACTACCAGCAGTTGGTGCTGTCGATCCTGGCAGACAGCGTCGAGGCACGAGGTTAAGCACATGCGTGGCGCCACGATCCGTCATCAGCAACCCGCCATCGGCCGCGCTCCCCAGCGCAAGCCGGTGCCGCGTGGTGCCAGCCGGATGGTGGCGAAGGAGCCGCTCAGTGCGCGTCTGCCCAAGCCGAACTTCAGCGTGTTCAAGCGCCTGGTCTGGCCGGTGGTCCTGGTGGTGCTGGGTTTCGGTGCCTACGAGGCGGCGCAGCGCTTGCTGCCCTATGCCGATCGCCCCATCGCCAAGATCAACGTGCAGGGCGACCTGAGCTACATCAGCCAGCAGGCGGTGCAGCAGCGGATCGCTCCGTACATCGCGGCGAGCTTCTTCAGCATCGACCTGGCCGGCATGCGCAGCGAGCTGGAGCAGATGCCCTGGATCGCCCACGCCGAGGTGCGCCGGGTGTGGCCGGACCAGGTGATGATCCGCCTGGAAGAACAATTGCCGATCGCCCGCTGGGGCGATGAGGCGCTGCTGAACAACCAGGGCCAGGCCTTCACCCCGCGTGAGCTGACCCATTACGAACAACTGCCGCAGCTGTGGGGGCCACAGCGGGCCCAGGAACAGGTGATGCAGCAGTACCAGATGCTCAGCCAGATGTTGCGCCCGCTCGGGTTTTCCATCACCCGCCTGGAGCTGCGCGAACGCGGCAGCTGGTTCCTGTCCACCGGGCAGGGCGTGGAGATCCTGCTGGGAAGGGATCATCTGGTGGAGAAGATGCGTCGCTTCATCTCGATCTACGAGAAGACGCTCAAAGAACAGATCGCCAACATCGAGCGTGTCGACCTGCGTTACCCCAACGGCTTGGCGGTAGCGTGGCGAACCCCGGTAGAGGCACCTGCGGCGGCCGTAGCCG
The DNA here is from genome assembly GCF_003234055.1 of Pseudomonas sp. 57B-090624. NCBI lineage: Bacteria > Pseudomonadati > Pseudomonadota > Gammaproteobacteria > Pseudomonadales > Pseudomonadaceae > Pseudomonas > Pseudomonas sp. 57B-090624. The sequence continues at coordinate 10,888 of NZ_QKRU01000039.1, read as the reverse complement.
GCCGCGCGAATTGAGGAGAAGGTTAGAACCATGGCAAGCGTGCAGAGCGGCAAGATGATCGTCGGCCTGGATATCGGCACCTCCAAGGTGGTGGCGCTGGTGGGCGAGATCGCGGCCGACGGCCAGCTGGAGATCGTCGGGATCGGTACCCATCCGTCCCGCGGGCTGAAGAAGGGCGTGGTGGTGAACATCGAATCCACCGTGCAGTCCATCCAGCGCGCGGTGGAAGAGGCGCAGATGATGGCGGGCTGCCGTATCCACTCCGCCTTCGTCGGCGTCGCCGGCAATCACATCCGCAGCCTGAACTCCCACGGCATCGTCGCGATCCGTGATCGCGAAGTCAGCCCGGCAGACATCGAGCGTGTGCTCGACGCCGCCCAGGCCGTCGCCATTCCTGCCGACCAGCGGGTGCTGCACACCCTGGCGCAGGACTACGTGATCGATAACCAGGAAGGGGTGCGCGAGCCCCTGGGCATGTCCGGCGTGCGCCTGGAAGCCAAGGTCCACGTGGTGACCTGCGCGGTGAATGCGGCGCAGAACATCGAGAAGTGCGTGCGCCGTTGCGGCCTGGAGGTGGACGACATCATCCTCGAGCAACTCGCCTCGGCCTATTCGGTGCTGACCGACGACGAGAAGGAACTGGGCGTGTGCCTGGTGGACATCGGCGGCGGCACCACCGACATCGCCATCTTCACCGAGGGCGCGATCCGCCACACTGCGGTGATACCGATCGCCGGCGACCAGGTGACCAACGACATCGCCATGGCCCTGCGGACGCCGACCCAGTACGCCGAGGAGATCAAGATCCGCTACGCCTGCGCCCTGGCCAAGCTGGCCGGTGCCGGCGAAACCATCAAGGTGCCGAGCGTCGGCGACCGTCCGCCGCGGGAACTCTCGCGCCAGGCACTGGCCGAAGTGGTCGAGCCCCGCTATGACGAACTGTTCACCCTGATCCAGGCCGAGCTGCGCCGCAGCGGCTACGAGGACCTGATCCCGGCAGGCATCGTCCTGACCGGCGGCACCGCGAAGATGGAGGGCGCGGTCGAGCTCGCCGAAGAGATTTTCCACATGCCGGTGCGCCTGGGCGTGCCGCATAGCGTCAAGGGCTTGAGCGACGTGGTGCGCAACCCGATCTACTCGACCGGCGTTGGCCTGCTGATGTACGGCCTGCAGAAGCAGTCCGACGGGATTTCGATGTCCGGCGGCCTGGGCAGTTTCAGTGACGAACCCAAGACACCTGTTCTGGAGCGGCTCAAGCGCTGGGTCCAGGGCAACTTCTAAAGAGTTTTTGCAGTAGGCGATACAACTAGAAAAGGAAGGAGAGGGGATATGTTCGAACTCGTAGATAACGTTCCGCAAAGTGCGGTCATCAAGGTAATCGGCGTGGGCGGTGGCGGCGGCAACGCAGTCAACCACATGACCAAGAGCAACATCGAAGGCGTCGAGTTCATCTGCGCCAACACCGATGCCCAGGCACTGAAGAACATCGGTGCGCGCACCGTTCTGCAACTCGGCCCGGGCGTTACCAAGGGGCTGGGTGCGGGTGCCAATCCCGAGATCGGTCGTCAGGCCGCTCTGGAGGATCGCGAGCGCATCGCCGAAGTGCTGCAGGGCACCGACATGGTCTTCATCACCACCGGCATGGGTGGCGGTACCGGTACCGGTGCGGCCCCGATCATCGCTGAAGTGGCGAAGGACATGGGCATCCTCACCGTTGCCGTGGTCACCCGCCCGTTCCCGTTCGAGGGCCGCAAGCGCATGCAGATCGCCGACGAGGGCATCCGTGCTCTGTCGGAAAGCGTCGACTCGCTGATCACCATCCCCAACGAGAAGCTGCTGACCATCCTCGGCAAGGATGCGAGCCTGCTGTCCGCCTTCTCCAAGGCTGACGACGTGCTGGCTGGTGCCGTGCGCGGTATCTCCGACATCATCAAGCGTCCGGGCATGATCAACGTCGACTTCGCCGACGTGAAGACCGTGATGAGCGAAATGGGCATGGCAATGATGGGTACCGGCTGCGCCAGCGGTCCGAATCGTGCCCGTGAGGCCACAGAGGCGGCGATCCGCAACCCGCTGCTGGATGACGTCAACCTGCAGGGCGCGCGCGGCATCCTGGTGAACATCACCGCCGGTCCCGACCTGTCCCTGGGCGAGTACTCCGATGTGGGCAACATCATCGAGCAGTTCGCTTCCGAGCACGCCACCGTGAAGGTGGGCACCGTGATCGATCCGGACATGCGCGACGAGCTGCACGTCACCGTGGTCGCCACCGGCCTGGGCGCTCGCCTGGAGAAACCCGTCAAGGTAGTGGACAACACCGTCCAGTCCGCAGCCGTTGCCGCGTCCCCCGCACCCCAGCGTGCGGAGCAGCCGTCGGTCAACTACCGCGACCTGGATCGTCCGACCGTCATGCGCAACCAGGCTCATGGCAGCGCCGCAACCGCCGCCAAGATGAACCCGCAGGACGACCTGGATTACCTGGATATTCCGGCCTTCCTGCGTCGTCAGGCCGATTGATGAAGTTTATCGACGCTATGTCTGTGATTGGTGTTCAGCAAAGGCCGGTTCTGCTATCATCCCCGGCCATTGTTGAAAACTGTTCGCAACTAGCGCGAAAGCGGCCACTGCCATGATCAAACAACGCACTTTAAAGAACGTCATCCGTGCCACAGGCGTAGGGCTGCATTCCGGGGAAAAGGTCTACCTGACCCTCAAGCCCGCCCCTGTGGATACCGGCATCGTGTTCTGCCGTACCGACCTGGACCCCGTCGTCCAGATCGCCGCCTATGCCGAAAACGTCGGTGAGACCACCATGTCCACCAACCTTTTCAATGGTGACGTCAAGGTCGGCACGGTGGAACACCTGCTCTCGGCCATGGCTGGCCTGGGCATCGACAACGCCTACGTCGAGCTGTCCGCCGCCGAAGTACCGATCATGGATGGCAGCGCCGGCCCGTTCGTGTTCCTCATCCAGTCCGCTGGTCTCGAGGAGCAGGAAGCCGCTAAGCGCTTCATTCGCATCAAGCGCGAAGTGAGCGTGCAGGATGGCGACAAGCGCGCCACCTTCGTGCCGTTCGATGGCTTCAAGGTCACTTTCGAGATCGACTTCGACCACCCGGTGGTCAACGGTCGTACCCAGAAAGCGTCGGTCGATTTCTCCAGCACCACCTTCGTCAAGGAAGTCAGCCGTGCCCGTACCTTCGGGTTCGTGCGCGATCTGGAATTCCTGCGCTCGCACAATCTGGCTCTGGGCGGCAGCGTCGAGAACGCCATCGTGGTCGATGAGGACAGCGTATTGAACGAGGACGGCCTCCGTTACGAGGACGAATTCGTCAAGCACAAGATCCTCGACGCCATCGGCGACCTCTACCTGCTCGGCAACAGCCTCATCGGCGAGTTCCGTGGCTTCAAGTCCGGTCATGCACTCAACAATCGCCTGCTGCGTGCACTGATCGCCGACAAGGATGCCTGGGAAGTGGTCACCTTCGAAGATGCCAAGACCGCACCCATTTCCTACATGCGCCCGGTAGCGGCCGTGTAAGCAACACCTCTTTCCTTCTTTGGAGGCCACCCCACCACGGGGTGGCCTCTTTTTTTGTGCAGGGAAAATAGGGGAGGGCGAAGCGGCGGATTGTCGCGGAAGGTCAGTCGCGTTCGGGCTTGCGGGCACGCTCGGCGAGGCGCTCCAGGGCGGCGCGCAGCTTGGGATCCTCGATCCCTTCCGCAGTGGCCTGGATGCTTTCGGCGGCAAAGGCCGACAGCTCGATGGTGCGGCCTGGTGCACGTCCCGAGCCTTGGGAAGGTTGCACCTTGAAGATGATTTTCGTTAAGGTCGCGAACTCTTCGAGGGCCTGGAGCTGACGCTGCAGCCGGCGTTGCTGGTATCGCAGCCGCGTCGCCCAGTGGCCGTCACTGATGATCAGCATCAGGCAGCCCTCGCGCCATGACGCTACACGGCAATGCTCGCGCGCCGCAGGTTGCAGCTGGCTTTCCAGCAACTGTTGCCAGTGATCGATGCGTTGGGCCTGGTTGAACAGGGCCTTGAGCGGTTTTTCCTCGCGCAGCAGTGCGGCGGGGGACCGGGCCGGCAAGGGACGAAAAGACATGGCAGGACGCCTGAAGAAAACAGAGTGGCCATGGTAGCAGAAGCCTGCACCGGGTAACGCTCGATCAATTGGGGAAGTCATGCACATCATTCTTCTGAGCCGCAGGCACGGGGCGGCGCGTTCGCTGAGCCTCGACCTGCGCGTGCTCCTGGGGCTCGGTGGCCTGCTGCTGGCGCTGGTGCTCGCTTCGGGGATCGCCCTCGGTGCCTGGATCAGGCCCGCGGCGCCCGCTGCTGAAGACAGCCAGCAGATGACGCTCGCGCTTGACGAGCAGCGTAGCCAGGTGAGCCAGGCGCGGGCCGACGCCCAGCGTCAGCTGGACGCCTTCGGCGCCCACATCGCCGATCTGCAGGCGCGCCTTACCCGGCTCGATGCGCTGGGCGAGCGTGTCGCGGAACTGGCGGACCTGGATTCCAGCGAGTTCGATTTCTCCCTCAACGTCGGCCAGGGCGGCCCGGAAGACCCGCTCGATGCGCCGGCCTACCAGGCACCGCCCTTCATGGATGTGCTGGACAGCCTGACCGAGCGCCTTGACAGTCGCGAGCAGCAACTGGAAGTCCTCGAACAGCTGCTCGGCGAGCGCCGCATCAGCGAAGCCGAGCACCTGGCCGGACGCCCGGTGCTGCAGGGCTACATCTCATCGCCCTTCGGCATGCGCAGCGACCCCCTGACCGGCCGCCTGAGCAAGCACAAGGGCGTGGACTTCGCGGCCAAGGCCGGTAGCGATGTCCTGGCCGTCGGCGCGGGTGTCGTCACCTGGTCCGGACGCAAGACCGGCTACGGCAACATGGTCGAGATCAGCCATGCGGATGGTTACCGCACCCTCTATGCGCACAACCAGAAGAACCTGGTGCAGGTGGGGGATCTGGTGCAGCGTGGCCAGGCCATCGCCAAGGTCGGCAGCAGCGGTCGTTCCACCGGTGCGCACGTCCACTTCGAGGTCACCCGCGATGGCGCGGTGGTCAACCCAGCCCTCTATATAGCCCGTTCCGCAGCCGCGGAATAACGCTACTTTTCTCTACAACGAATCCGGGTAGAATGCCCCCTTCGCAAGCAGCCATGAAGGCTGCGCGGGCGACTCCGGGGCCGCCCCCCATCCATATATGTGGAAGATCCTGTCGATATGTTTGCGCCTTTGTTGAAGAAACTCTTTGGAAGCAAGAACGAGCGCGAAGTGAAGCGCATGGCCAAGGCTGTCCAGGCGGTCAACGCCCTGGAAGAGCAGATGGTCGCGCTGTCCGACGAGCAGCTCAGAGCCAAGACCGAAGAGTTCAAGGCGCGGGTAGCCAAGGGCGAGACCCTCGACCAGATCCTGCCGGAAGCCTTTGCCGTCGCCCGTGAAGCCGGCAAGCGGGTGATGGGCATGCGTCACTTCGACGTGCAGCTCATCGGTGGCATGACCCTCCACGAAGGCAAGATCGCCGAGATGCGCACCGGTGAGGGCAAGACCCTGGTGGGTACCCTGCCGGTCTACCTCAATGCGCTGTCCTGCAAGGGCGTGCACGTGGTCACCGTGAACGACTACCTGGCTCGCCGCGACGCCAACTGGATGCGTCCGCTGTATGAGTTCCTCGGCCTCACCGTCGGCATCGTCACCCCGTTCCAGCCGCCGGAGGAAAAGCGCGCCGCCTACGCTGCCGACATCACCTACGGCACCAACAACGAATTCGGCTTCGACTACCTGCGCGACAACATGGCCTTCAGCCTGGAAGACAAGTTCCAGCGCGAGCTGAACTTCGCCGTGATCGACGAAGTGGACTCCATCCTCATCGACGAAGCGCGTACGCCGCTGATCATTTCCGGCCAGGCCGAAGACAGCTCCAAGCTGTACATGCAGATCAACAAGCTGATCCCGCGCCTGAAGCAGCACATCGAGCCGGAAGAGGGCAATGTCGTCCAGGAAGGCCACTATTCCGTCGACGAGAAGACCCGCCAGGTCGAACTCAACGAGCAGGGCCACCAGTTCATCGAGGACATGCTCACCCAGGCCGGCCTGCTGGCCGAGGGCGAAAGCCTGTACTCCGCGCACAACCTGGGCCTGCTGACCCACGTCTACGCCGGCCTGCGCGCCCACACCCTGTTCCACCGCAACGTCGAGTACATCGTGCAGAACGACCAGGTCCTGCTGATCGACGAGCACACCGGCCGCACCATGCCCGGTCGCCGCCTTTCCGAAGGCCTGCACCAGGCCATCGAGGCGAAGGAAGGCCTGAACATCCAGGCCGAGAGCCAGACCCTGGCCTCCACCACCTTCCAGAACTACTTCCGCCTTTATGCCAAGCTGGCCGGCATGACCGGTACCGCCGATACCGAAGCCTTCGAATTCCATTCGATCTACGGCCTCGAAGTGATGGTGATCCCGACTCACCGTCCGGTGGCGCGCAAGGACTTCAACGACCTGGTCTACCTGACCCAGGAAGAGAAGTACGCCGCCATCATCACCGACATCAAGGATTGCCAGGCCAACGGCCGTCCGGTGCTCGTGGGCACCGCCTCGATCGAGAGCTCCGAGTATGTCTCGCAGCTGCTGGTCAAGGCCGGCATCGAGCACAAGGTGCTCAACGCCAAGTACCACGAGAAGGAAGCCGAGATCATCGCCCAGGCCGGTCGCCCCGGCGCCGTGACCATCGCCACCAACATGGCGGGTCGTGGTACCGACATCCTCCTCGGCGGCAACTGGGAAGTCGAAGTCGCCGCCCTCGAGAACCCCACCGAGGAGCAGGTCGCCCAGATCAAGGCCGAATGGCAGAAGCGTCACCAACAGGTGATCGAGGCTGGCGGCCTGCACGTGGTCGCGTCCGAGCGCCACGAATCCCGCCGCATCGACAACCAGCTGCGTGGCCGTGCCGGTCGCCAGGGGGACCCGGGTTCCAGCCGCTTCTACCTGTCGCTGGAAGACAGCCTGATGCGCATCTTCGCTTCCGACCGGGTGAAGAACTTCATGAAGGCCCTGGGCATGCAGTCCGGCGAGGCCATCGAGCACCGCATGGTGACCAACGCCATCGAGAAGGCGCAGCGCAAGGTCGAAGGCCGCAACTTCGACATCCGCAAGCAGCTCCTCGAATTCGACGACGTGGCCAACGAGCAGCGCAAGGTGATCTATCACATGCGCAACAGCCTGCTGGCCGCCGAAGACATCGGCGAGACCATCGCCGAGTTCCGCGAGGACGTGCTGGGCCGCACCATCGACGCCCACATCCCGCCGCAATCGCTGCCCGAGCAGTGGGACATCTCCGGCCTGGAAGCCGCCCTGTACAGCGACTTCGGCATCAAGCTGCCGGTCCAGCAGTGGCTGGACGAAGACGACAAGCTGTTCGAGGACACCCTGCGCACCAAGATCCTCGAGCAACTGATCGCCGCCTACAACGAGAAGGAAGAGCTGGCCGGCGCCGAAGCCCTGCGCTCCTTCGAGAAACAGATGCTCCTGCGCGTGCTGGACGACCTGTGGAAGGACCACCTGTCCACCATGGATCACCTGCGCCACGGCATCCACCTGCGCGGTTATGCGCAGAAGAACCCCAAGCAGGAATACAAGCGCGAGTCCTTCACCCTGTTCCAGGAGCTGCTGGATTCCATCCGTCGCGACACCATCCGCGTCCTGTCCCATGTCCAGGTCCGCCGCGAAGACCCGGCCGAGGAAGAGGCTCGTCTGCGTCGCGAAGCCGAGGAACTGGCCAAGCGCATGCAGTTCCAGCATGCCGAGGCCCCTGGCCTGGAAGAGCCCGAAGCCCAGATGCAGGGCGAAGAGGGTGACGTGGCAGTGGCCGCCGCCCCTGTCCGCACCGAGCCCAAGGTCGGCCGCAACGAGCCCTGCCCCTGTGGTTCCGGCAAGAAGTACAAGCACTGCCACGGCCAGATCAGCTGAGGCTAGGCTGCAGTTCCCCACGCCGCGACCGGCCCAGCCGCTCGCGGCGTTTTCAACTCGACATCCCCGGAACGGCGGCGCCCAGCCGCCGATTCAACTGACGACACGACAAGGAGTGCTTCCATGGCTGTTGGTCTCGGCCCCCTGCCCACCCTGCACCCGGTTCCCGGTTTCGAACTCGGCATCGCCTCTGCCGGCATCAAACGCCCTGGCCGCAAGGACGTGGTGGTCATGCGCTGCGCCGAGGGTTCCACCGTAGCGGGCGTGTTCACCCTCAACGCCTTCTGTGCCGCGCCGGTGATCCTGGCGAAGAAGCGTGTCCTCGGTCCCGTGCGCTATTTCCTGACCAACACCGGCAACGCCAACGCCGGCACCGGTGAGCCAGGCCTCGCCGCCGCCGAGCGCACCTGCGCCAAGCTGGCCGAACTGGCGGGCGTCGACGCCAGCGCCGTGCTGCCGTTCTCCACCGGTGTGATTGGCGAGCCGCTGCCGGTCGAGAAGATCGAAGCCGCCCTGGGCGACGCCCTGGCCGATCTTTCCGAAGGCAACTGGGCCGCTGCCGCCACCGGCATCATGACCACCGACACCCTGCCCAAGGGCGCCAGCCGCCAGTTCGTGCATGACGGCGTCACCGTCACCGTCACCGGCATCAGCAAGGGCGCCGGCATGATCAGGCCGAACATGGCCACCATGCTCGGCTACATCGCCACCGACGCCAAGGTCGCCCAGGGCGTGTTGCAGGACCTGCTGCGCGATGCCGCCAACAAGTCCTTCAACCGCATCACCATCGACGGCGACACCTCCACCAACGACTGCTGCATGCTGGTCGCCACCGGGCAGGCGGCCCTGCCGGAAGTGACCCAGGCCAGCGGCGAACTCTTCGCTGCGCTCAAGCAGGCGGTGCTGGAAGTCTCGATGGAAGTGGCCCAGGCCATCGTCCGTGATGGTGAAGGCGCCACCAAGTTCGTCACCGTGCAGGTCAACGGCGGCGGCACCCACCAGGAGTGCCTGGACGTGGCCTACGCCGTGGCCCATTCGCCGCTGATCAAGACCGCGCTGTTCGCCTCCGACCCGAACTGGGGCCGCATCCTCGCCGCAGTCGGTCGTGCCGGCGTGCCGCAGCTGGACGTGAGCAAGATCGACGTGTTCCTGGGCGAGGTCTGCATCGCCAGCAAGGGCGGCCGTGCCTCGACCTACACCGAGGACCAGGGGGCCGCCGTGATGGCCCGCGAAGAGATCGGCATCCGCATCGAACTGGGACGCGGCGCCTGCAGCGAAACCATCTGGACCACCGACCTGTCCCACGAGTACGTCAAGATCAACGCGGAATACCGCACCTGAGCCTCGTGCCGCCGCGAATCCGTTCGCGGTGTCAACCGCCCTGGCTCCTGGCATTCCCGTTGTTCATGGCCCCATGAGCAACGGGAATTTGCCATCACCGCCTGCGCCTTTTAAGGTCCAGCGACCCCTCTGGATTACCCGTGGGTCTCAAGGAGAAACGCATGGCACTCACCCTGGTCATCGGCAACAAGAACTACTCGTCCTGGTCGCTGCGCGGCTGGCTCGCCATGGCGCTCACCGAGGCCCCTTTCCAAGAGCTGCGCATCCCGCTCTACGCTGCCGATAGCCACAGGCGCCTGCTGGCCCATTCGCCCACCGCCAAGGTGCCGGTGCTGGAGACCGAGGCCGATGGCGCGATCTGGGACTCCCTGGCCATCGCCGAATACCTTGCCGAGCGCTTCCCCGAGGCCCACCTGTGGCCCTTCGGCCAGGCCGCCCGTGCCCATGCGCGCGCCATCTGCGCGGAGATGCACAGCGGCTTCGTCGCCTTGCGCAGCCACATGCCCATGGACATGAAGCGCAACCAGGCGCTGGATGGCATCCCCGAAGAGGCTGCCGAGGACATCCGCCGCATCTGCGCCATCTGGTCGGATTGCCGTCGCCGTTTCGGCCAGGACGGCCCCTATCTGTTCGGCCATGCCAGCATCGCCGATGCCTTCTACGCGCCGGTGGCCAGCCGCCTGCGCAGCTACGCCGTCGAGCTTCCCGGCGAAGCCGCGGCCTATGTCGACACCATTTATCGGTGGCCCGCGTTCCAGCGCTGGTACCAGGCCGCCCTGCAGGAAACGGAGATCATCGAATGAAGCGAGTGCACGTCGCAGCCGCGGTCATCCGCGGCGCCGACGGCCGGGTGCTGATCGCACGCCGCCCGGACGACAAACACCAGGGCGGCCTGTGGGAGTTCCCCGGTGGCAAGGTGGAGGAGGGCGAGGCCGTGCAGGCCGCGCTGTCGCGGGAGCTGGAAGAAGAACTGGGCATCCGCGTGAGCGCCGCGCGCCCGCTGATCCAGGTGCATCACGACTACCCCGACAAGCAGGTGCTGCTGGATGTCTGGGAAGTCACCGCCTTCGACGGCGAACCACACGGTGCCGAAGGCCAGCCGCTGGTCTGGGTGGAGTCCCGCGACCTGTCCGATTACGCGTTCCCGGCCGCCAACCAACCGATCATCGCCGCGGCACGGTTGCCGGACCGCTACCTGATCACCCCGGATGGCCTTGAGGCGGCTGAGCTGCTGGCTGGCGTGCGGCGCGCGGTCGCCGAGGGCGTTCAGCTCATCCAGCTGCGTGCGCCGAACATGTTCGACCCCCAGTACCGCGACCTGGCGGTGGACATCCAGGGGCTCTGCGCGCGCAAGGCCCAGTTGATGCTCAAGGGGCCGCTGGAGTGGCTCGGCGACTTCCCGGCAGCGGGTTGGCACCTGACTGCCGAGCAACTGCGCAAGTACGCCGCCAAGGGGCGCCCATTCCCCGAAGCGCGCTGGCTGGCGGCGTCCTGTCACAGCGAAGAGGAGCTGGAGCTGGCGACCCGGATGGAGGTGGACTTCGTCACCCTGTCACCGGTACAGCCCACCCAGACC